>JBEKJN010000131.1:0-10215 GCA_050011235.1 Verrucomicrobiota bacterium
GCTTGCGCCGCGCGACGTGGTGGCCCGCGCGATTGACAGCGAGATGAAAAAGAGCGGCGCGGAACATGTGTGGCTGGACATCACGCACAAACCGGCACGGTTCATCATCGAGCGGTTTCCGAACATTTACCAGACGTGCCTGCGCTACGGCATTGACATCACCAAGGAGCCGATCCCGGTTGTGCCCGCGGCGCATTACCAGTGCGGCGGCGTGGTGACGAACGTGAACGGCGAGACGGACATTGCCGGGCTTTACGCGGTGGGTGAGGTGGCCTGCACGGGTTTGCACGGCGCCAACCGGCTGGCGAGCAATTCCTTGCTGGAAGCGCTGGTTTGCGCGCATCGCGCGGCGGAAAAAGTCGTTGCCCATTCACTCGCCCCTGTGGACTCGAAAATTCCGCTGTGGCAGTCCGGCGACGCGCACAATCCCGACGAAATGGTCGTGGTCTCGCACAACTGGGACGAAATCCGGCGTTGCATGTGGGACTACGTGGGCATCGTGCGGACGAACAAGCGGCTCGCGCGGGCCCAAAAGCGCCTCGCCAATCTGCAGCAGGAAATTCATGAATATTACTGGAATTTCACCGTGACGAGCGACCTGCTGGAACTGCGCAACATTGCGACGACGGCGGAATTGATTGTGCGCTGCGCGCAAATGCGTCCGGAAAGCCGCGGGCTGCATTACAATCTGGATTACCCGGACGCAAATCCCGATTGGGCGCAACGGGACACGATTTTAAGAAAATAAGATTTGGATTTTGTCGCGGGCGATTAGTGGGGAGTCCGCAACATATCCAGACTCTTCCGGGTCTGTTCGATCAAGGTCTGGAACTGGGCAAGTTGGGCCGGCGTGATTAAAATTCTCGTATTGTCCGTGCTGTAAGCCTGCAGGAAGAACTGGATGGCACCGCGCCGCTGGCTGGTGTAAGCGCCGACGCGGAACCCGGATTTTGTGGTGTAGCCCGCCACGAACGTGGGCAGGGTGGTCACAGTATAATCAATCTTGGCGAGGTAATCCAGGCTGCTGAGAAACGTATCGAGTTCGTCATAGTCAACCACCGCTTTTCGCACCAGCCGGTTGTTCCCGGTGATTTCAATGGCCGCGCCGTAGGCCTTCTGACCAGTATTGACGTTCAGCGATTCCTTGGACAGCACCGTTATGCCCACCACGCCAACCGTCAGCGAGCCTGTCTGCCCGGCGCCTTTGACGATGACCGTTCCGGTCTGCGCCTCAAAAGTTTCCAACTCGGTCAACGGGGCGTTGGTGTCCTGCGCGCGTGAGGCCCAGGCGAGCAGGCTGGATGTGGCGATGAGAATAGCGCAAATTTTACGTATGATGGGTCCTCCGATATAAAAGGTTTCTCGCATTCAGCCTTTCAAACCCCAACCGCAAGGGAAAGTTTCGCGACTGCGCGGGCCCGGCGGGGTCAAGCCGGCGCTCTTTTAAGATTGAATTTTTGGCAATTTCGTGGCTTTTTAGAGAAGGTCGCGCGCTTAGCTCAGCGGTAGAGCACCAGTATCACACACTGGGGGTCGCAGGTTCAAAACCTGCAGCGCGCACCAGCCTTCGCTCTCCGCTCCGCTTCGAGTTACGGCTCGGCAAGCCAGAAAGATCGCTGTCAGACGCGGATCGTTGTGCCGCATCAGTTCCATCGCCTCACGTTGCGACACGCCACATCCCCCCGCTCGCAGATCTGGTTTCAAATCCGACACCACCAGGACATATCGCGCGCGAATTGACGATGATGGTTCTCGCGTACGTTGATCCTGGCTTGGGCGCGCTCGTTTGGCAGGCAATCGTTTCGGCTTAAAGTAGTTCGACTCTTGGCTTTACAAATGCTGTATCTCCGTTGGGCTTATTATGCAAACGGGTGAAAAAGGGCTATTCGCACAAAATGAGGGGACAACGTGCCTAAATTTTGGGCACAGACGGGCGTCAAGCGGCACCGCCGCCAGCAAGCAAAAGGGGGCTTTATGAATTTTCCGGAAGCCATGGGCATCATTACGGGTGTGCTGCAGTTCGCCGTCGCCGGCTACGCCCTGCGACTAAATCAGATTTACGGGACGGCGCGTGTGGGCTGGTCGCTGTTCTGGGCCTTTTCACTTCTGGCACTGATCCACCTGATTCAATTCGTAACGCCGCTCAATAACGGCGCACCGTTGGGGGTCGAGATTGAGGTGATATATTCGTTCATTTCGTTGTTGCTGCTGACGGGCATGGTTCACATCGAAACCCTGCTCAAGGAGCGCCTGCGGGTGGAACAGGAGGAAAAGCGTTTGCGGGGCGAATTGGAAACACAAGTCAAAGAGAAGACGGCGCACCTGACCAAGGCCGTTGAGGATTTACAATCGGAAATTGCCGAACGCAAACAGATGGAGGCGGAGGTCGAGAGGACGCACAAACAACTTCTCACTGCTTCCCGTCAGGCAGGCATGGCGGAGATAGCCAACTGCGTGCTGCACAACGTGGGCAACATGCTCAAGAGCGTCAACGTTTCCGCCAGTCTGGTATCCGACCAGGTGAAGCAATCCAAAATCGCCAATGTCGCTCATGTCGGAACCCTGATCAGCGAACACAAGGGGGACTTGAGTGCTTTCATGGCGCATGATCCGAGGGGCCAAAAACTGCCCGTGTACATCTCGCACCTGATGCAGCAAAACTGCGTCAAACTGTCCAGCGTGACCGACACTAAAGTCACTGCCTTCGTCGAAGCCGCGATACGTAAAAATGGCGGCCTGCCAGAGCGGCCCGACGTGCAGAATTCCCACAAATTCGAACCGCACGTCGCCGATGTCGGATGACCTTCGGGAATTTCATTTTCGGCATTTCGGATTCCACCGTTTTTTGTGCGGAATCTGTGCGGGAATCGCCAATACCATCAAAAACATTGGTATTATTGGCTGCCCGCCTTGTCCGGTTTGCGAACAATTCGGTTTGAGGTCCCGCTGCAGCGCGCACCAGCCTTCGCTCTTCGCTCCGCTTCGAGCTACGACCCGGCAGGCCAAATCAAAACTGGTCTTCCTTTTCCTTGAACAGCACGTTGAACGTGGTCATGGAACCGTAGCTGCGCGTGATGTATTGCTGCATCTCGACTTTTTCGCCGTCAGTGAGCTTTTCATGTCCGTTGATTTTCTGTTCCAGCACGCGCAGGTTGTTCCGCACCATCACGATTTTGTGGAAGAAGGTTTCCAGCGGGACTTCCTTGGTTTGCAACGCCGGGTCGGCGGCATGCATCACCAGCTTGCCGCCATGCCATCGGCTGCCGAGCTTTTCGACCACGGCATCCGGCTTTTCCAGACCAAGCCTGGCCACGGCGGCGTCCAGCGTCTGCTCGATGAATTGTTTGAGTGGAACGTTCAAACCGCTCACCGCCGTCTGTGGTTCGGCGGGTTCGAGGCCCGCGGCTTCCGGGGCGATGGTGCGCTTGTTGCCGTCGTCAAACTGAACGTCCGCCGTGGTTTCGGAAATCGTTTTGACCATCCCGCTGCCATGCTGCGGGTGGCGCACGCGCAGGCCAATGTGGAGAGATTCGATTTTCATGCCGGAATTTTAACCACGGATAGACACGGCGTAAAGCCGCGTAGCGGCCACGCTGCTATACGCGGATGGACACGGATTTTTAGTCGCGGAGCGACGCCGGAGATTAGCCCGGCACACCGTGCCGGGTGGCTGTTCCAAAATGTTTCCGTCCCGGCGGGACGGTGGAATCCATTGTCCTTTCAGGACGGATAAATTTGCTGGGCGTGTTGCCTGCCACTTCGTGGCGGGCTAATCCGCCGATACGGCGGAAACACCAATATCCAAGCTCCAAGCTCCAGAGAAGCACCAAGCTTCAAACTTCAAACGAACAGTTCGGCGGGCTTGGAGCTTGGTTATTGGAATTTCTCTGGAGCGTAGAGTTTGGTGCTTGGAATTTTTTCGTAACCTTTGGCCGGTTTTTCTTCAGTAACCAGTGGAGCGCGTTCCGCTTGTATAACGGGCGCTGCAACCACAAAATCATATTATCAACCATGAAACACATCACTTTCGCGGCCTTCCTGGGCGGTTGGGAAATCATTCTGATTCTGGCGGGTTTTCTATTTTGGGTGGTGGTCGTCGGCGCGGCGGTTTTCCTGATCGTGCATTTTACACGTAAATCGAAAAAACCGGCGCCACCATCGGCTTCACCCGTCGCACCCGCCACCCAAATTATTCCCCGCAAATGCCCGCAATGCGGTGCGGAATTGAAACCGGACGTGTCGGAAGGGCTTTGCCCGGCTTGCCTGCTGCAGCGCGGTCTGGGCACCGAAGGCGGCGTGCCGCCAGGCACCCCACCGTTCACGCCGCCTGCCATTCCCGAACTAGCCCGGCTTTTCCCGCAACTGGAGATCCTCGAACTCATCGGCATGGGCGGCATGGGCGCGGTTTACAAGGCGCGCCAGCCGGCGCTGGATCGTTTCGTCGCGCTGAAAATCCTTGCGCCGCGTTCCGGCGGCGATCTGGATTTTGCCGGGCGGTTCACCCGCGAAGCCCGCGCGCTCGCGAAACTCAGTCATCCGAACATCGTCGGCGTTTACGACTTTGGGCAGGCCGACCGTCTGAGCTATTTCATCATGGAATACGTGGACGGGCCGAACCTGCGGCAGATCGAGCAGGCCGGCAAACTCTCTCCGCGCGAGGCGCTGGAAATCATTCCGCAAATCTGCGCCGCGCTCCAGTTCGCGCACGACGAAGGCATCGTCCATCGCGACATCAAGCCGGAGAATGTTTTGCTCGACAAAAAAGGCCGCGTGAAAATTGCGGATTTCGGCCTGGCGAAAATCCTGGGGCAGGAACCGAAAGACTTCCGGCTGACCGGCGCCAGGGACGTCATGGGCACGCCACATTACATGGCGCCGGAACAAATTGAGAAACCGACGACGGTGGATCATCGCGCGGACATTTATTCGCTGGGCGTGGTGTTTTACGAAATGCTCACCGGCGAACTGCCGCTGGGGAAATTTCAGCCACCGTCACAAAAAGTTCAAATTGACGTGCGGCTCGATGAAGTGGTGTTGCGCGCGTTGGAAAAAGAACCGGAACGGCGTTACCAGCAAGTCAGTGAAGTCAAAACGCAGTTGGAGACGATTGCGGCTTCTGAGAAAGGCCAGACGCAGGTTGCTGCGTCTGACAATCACTGGAAACTGACAACTCTGCTATTCGATCCTTTCGCCCATATCACAGGACCCCAAACGCTGTTCATCGGTCTCGTGGCGATTCTTCTGGCGGGGTTTATCGGCTTCTTGAGCAACACCCATTTTGACGGGGTGCTGGACACCCACACGGGGGCGCCTGCCCCGTTATGGTTTTTTCTTTCGGAAGGGATTGTTGACTGGTTGTGCTTGGGCGTCGTGCTCTTGATTTTCGGCAAACTCATCTCGAAAACACCTTTCCGCACCGCTGATTTACTGGGAACTCAAGCCTTGGCGCGATGGCCGACGATTTTCCTCAGTCTTATCACCCTGCCAAAGGCGATCCAGAGGTTCGGCAAATATTTGGTCGAACAGTTCCAGCGGGGAGGCCAGATTGAATTCAACACGGCGGACGCCATCATCTTTTTCGCGGTGGTAGCCGCGACGATTCCGTTTCTCTGCTGGATCGTATGGTTGATGTACAAATCCTATAGCGCTTCTTGCAACCTAAAAGGTGGAAAGGCCGTTGGCACATTCATTCCAGCCATAATTCTCGCGGAAGTTCTGTCAAAATTGGCGTTGTATCGGCTTTTGAAACTGATCTGACTGCAAACAGCAAACAAACAAGCTATCAACAAAAGGACTAATATGAAAATCAAACCGTTTAAAGTTCAACTCGTCGGTTTCCTAAGCGCGGCGGCTCTTGTTGCCAACTTTGCTTCCGGCTGTGGCGCGAAAGCCGATGCCGGAGCGGCAAAGGCTGCAACTTCGGCGGCTCAGACATGGCTGGCGATGATTGACCAGGGCGATTACGTCCAAAGCTGGCAGAATGCGTCTGTCTTTTTCCAAAGTGCGGTCACGGAAGAAAAATGGAAGTCGTCTATGGATACTTTCCGCAAGCCGCTCGGCGATCTGGTGTCGCGCGAAGTCAAATCCGCGCAACTGATGACAGAACTGCCCGGCGCGCCGGACGGCCAACACGTCGTCATGCAATTCGAGACTTCATTCGCCAACAAAAAATCCGCGATTGAAACCGTCACGTTCATGCAGGAAAAAGATGGACAATGGAAGTCCGCCGGTTATTTCATCAAATGAATCAACCCTCAGCTTTATGAACGATACATTGCTCTATAAATCAAAACGCACCGCCAAAAGTCTGTGGCAGGCGTATCGCATCTACCGCGACCGGCTCGAACTGCAATGGTGGCTTCTCTTTCACACGGTCGTTGTGCCGGCAGATGAAATTCGGGCTATCGAAGTCCGCCCGGCGCTTTTCACTGGCCCGGGCGGGGCCGTGTGGGGAATCAAACTTGATTTCTGCAATTCCTGCCGCCATGTGTTGCTGATCAGAAAATCCGGTTTGTTCAAACGCATCGGTTTTGCGCCGGACGACCGGACAAATTTGTCGAAATTTGCAAATCCATCCTGCCGAATGGGTGAAGCCCCGCCGGTTATTACATCACATCAAATGATTTGAACAGCCAAACCCATCAACCAACGAAAGAATATGAAAGGTCCTCTGCTTGTTGTATTCATCACCGTAATCATTCTCCTGGCAATCTGGGATGGAGTATGGAAGCTGATCGCCATGTGGAAGAGCGCGCGGCATAACCAGTTGGCATGGTTCATCTGCCTTGCCATCTTCAACACAATCGGCATTCTGCCAATCCTCTACATCCTGTTCTTCCAGAAGCCTGGGACACAAGCCCCGGCGACTAAAACGTGAGCCGCCCGGAAGACTCGTTCACGGCTTTGGAACATTCCACGCCGTCGGGCTTGATTGGCAGGAACGGCAGCGTCATTTTCGGCGCAATGAAAATCAACTTCGTCAAAGTGGCGCTGCTCTCCTTCGCGCTCGTTTCCGTGAATTCCGTCAGCGTGCAGGATGCCAAGACCGCCATCGCTCCGACGAATCACATCGAACTTTTCAACGGCAGGGATTTTAGCGGCTGGACGTTTTGCATGAAAGACAACGCCGAACCGATGCAGACGTGGAGCGTCGCCAACGGCGTCATTCATTGCACCGGCAAACCGATCGGTTATATCCGCACGCTGCAAAATTATCGCGATTACACGCTTACCGTCGAATCGCGGTTCGTGAAAATAGCGCCCAAGGCCGATAATTCCGGCGTGCTCGCCCACATGCAATTGCCGGACAAAGTCTGGCCGATGTGCATCCAGAACCAGGGCAAATCCGGCCGGCAGGGCGACTTGTTCGTGATGGCCGGCGCGGAATGCAAGGAACATAAAGGCATGGATGCCAACACGCCGGTTCCGATGCACGGCCCATCGGTGGAAAAACCCGTCGGCGAATGGAACACCAACGTGACGGTCTGCTCCGGCAACAATGTCAAAGCCATCATCAACGGCAAATTCATGAACGAAATCACAGAATGCACCATTTCGTCGGGCTTCATCGGCATCCAAAGCGAAGGCGGCGACATTGAAATCCGCAAAATAACTTTGGAACCGTTGAAATCTCCCTGATTCGGGCACAATACTTACCGGCCACGTTGCACTGAACGCAATTGCACAATCGTGGCGCCCCAGCCGCCAAACTGCGGATGATCGAGCGTGAAGGACACCACTGCCGGATGTTTGGAAAGAATCGCGTGCACCGTGCGCCGCAGGTTGCCGATGCCTTTGCCGTGAATGATGCGCACTTGCAGGATGCCCCGTTCCCGACACGCGGCCAGATAATCCGGCACCAGGCTCTTCACCTCGCGCGGATTGAACGTGTGCAAATCCAGCACGCCGTCAATTGGCAATTCAACCGGTTCGTCATCCATGAATCGCAACTTCTGTTTTGCCCATGCCCCTCGTCGGCATGACGTTATGAGTTCGTCCTGTGATTTTGTCCGGCAACGGCCGGCCTACCGTGGGCCAGACTCAAGGATGAGGCGTATAGCCCGTTCGTGTCAGGACTGCCTGACCCTGCGGTGACAGGACGAATTGAATGAAATCGAGCGCTTCCTGCGTTTCATGCCCCTTGCTGGTGTAAAGGTGAAGGACACGCGTGTAAGGATAGTCACCTTTGTCCACGGCAGCCGCGCTGGGTTCAATGCCGCCGATGGACACGGGTTTGACGCCGGCGTTATTTTCCAGTTCGATGCTGGAATAGCCGATCCCGTTCGCGTCCTTGGCCACCGCTTCGACGATCGCGGTATAATTCGTAAACAGATTGGGAGTGTCGGCATAAGGTTTGTTTTCCATTGCCAGTTCCCTGAAGCCCAGATACGTCCCGGAAATTGGATCGCGGACGAACAAATGAACTGGCGCATCAGGCCCGCCCACTTCCTTCCAATTTTGAATCGCGCCGGTAAAAATGTCCCGCACTTGCGCGCGCGTCAGATTGCCGACGGGGTTGGCGGCATTTACGACCACCGCCACACTGTAAGCGCCGATGACGTGATCGTTGTACTCCACGTTGCGATACTGCGCCATTTCCAGTTCTTCCTTGAACGGCAATCGCGAAGCCCCGGCAATGTCGCAAAAACCGCCCATCAATGCCCCGAACCCATATCCCGTCCCCTTGCTTTCAAGGTCAAACGTGATTGTGGGATGGCTCTTCTTGTATTCGGCGATGAGCTGTGGCGCCAACTCCTCCCCAATCGTGTTCGAGCCTCGGATGGTGATTTTCCCGGACGACGCAGTCCCCGGTGTCGGCTTGCTCCCCGGACAACCCGCAACCACTATGCCGATCAAAATCAAACTGACGCTCCTCAAAAGGCCTCTCGTCGTCAGGTTAAACCATTTGTCGTGTAAAGCTGTCTTCATGGCATGCCTTTTCGTTTATCGGGGAAAATTTCGGCATCCAACCTCATTGGCCGGGGCAAATTTATCAAGGAAAAAATACGCCGTGTTTCCCGGCCCCCCAAATTGGCCGGGTAATCCCAAACCGGATTCGCTTTGAATTGGAACTCCTGGTTACAAACCCAATTCCGACCCTGCCATCGCGCGCAGGCGTGCCTGGCCCTGTTTGGTCAGGCTCGTGAAGACCATCGAAACGTGATAGCCGGTGTGTTTGTTGCCGGAGCAGGCGACGACGACCCCGGCGCATTGGAGCCGGCTGTTGTCACGCGGCGATTGCAGTGCCACGGTCATTTCCGTCCAGGGGTTGAACGGCGCAGGACTGCGAAATTCGATGCCATTTCGGTGAATCACGACGGATTCGGGGGATAAATTCAGACGGGCCTGCCGGGATTCAACTGTGATGTCCTGCCGCACGGCGCCGCCGGTTTCAATTTTTCTCGCGCTCATAGAATTACGTTAAAGTAGCACGTCACCACGGGCCGTCAAATAAGTGCCAATCATGCAACGGATTAGAGATTTAGGTCATGCTCCGTTACATTGTTGAATAATCCATTTTGAGTAGTTCTTTAATGCTCCAAACGCTGTTTGTCAAACCGGCTGCCATTGCGGGCGTCTGTTTGAGCGTGGAGTGAACACGGCAGAAGTTGAAATGAGCAACGAACAACGCAACCGAGTGGCGCAGATTATCCAAGGTCTTGCTGTAACCGAGCGTCAGGCGCGTGAACCGGCGATTGAACAACCGAACGCTCAAATTGGTTCTTTCGACATGGCAGGTGGTTGTCATTCTCAGGTCAGGATTGCCGATGCGCGCCTTGCGCTTTACGGCGATGAACTCACCTGATCCAATGCGGCGGGCGACACGGAAAGAATACATGTTCGACGGTTTGGTGTAGAACTGCTTGATTTCTGACGCATAGTTAATCGTGTCTCCAAACACTTTCCGAACGGCTCCGGCTCTGCCGATGTAGGCGGGCAGGCCGTCCGTGCATAGGGTGAATTTGCCGGACATGCGGGATTGCAGGTCGCGCATGAAATTCTCCGAATCCTGCCATGACCGCTTGGAAACCTGATAATTGATAATCAGCTTTGAATCACGGCAGATCGAAAGGTGCGTGAAGAAATTGCCGTGTTCCATATCATCGTCTGCCGTGTTTTGCTCTTTGGTTTTGACGAAAGAATACAATTCGTCGGCCTGCACAAAATCAGAACGGATATTGCGGACTCTGTAATTCAACAGGCGGGCGCATTGTT
>JBEKJN010000132.1:0-7628 GCA_050011235.1 Verrucomicrobiota bacterium
CACCAGCGATTTGCCGGTCTTGTAACCCTGCGCCAGCCGGAACGTGTAAGCCATCGCGCCACCAATCAAAATCGTGTTCGCCTTGTCCAGCAACCGGTCAATCACCTTGATTTTGTCCGAAACCTTCGCGCCACCCAGAATCACGACGAACGGACGCGCCGGCTTGTCCAGTTCATCGCCGAGGAATTTCAATTCGCGCTCCATCAACAGGCCGGCGGCGCACTTGCCGCCGCGCCTGGCGACCACACGGGCGACGCCCTCCGTCGAGGTGTGCGCACGATGCGCCGTGCCGAACGCGTCGTTCACATAAACATCGGCGACCTTCGCCAGTTTTTCGGCAAACGCCGGGTCGTTCTTTTCCTCCTCGTTGTAATAACGGACGTTTTCGAGCAGCACCACGTCGCCGTCCTTCATTGCGGCCACGGCCCGCTCGACCTTTTCGCCGATGCAATCGTCCACGAACGTCACGGGTTTGCCGAGCAACCCGGACAATTTGGCCGCAACCGGTTTCAGGGACATCGTCACGTCGCGCTTGCCTTTGGGCCGGCCGAGGTGCGCGGTCAGAATGAGCTTGCCGCCCTTCTCCATTAAAAGTTTCAGCGTCGGCAGCGTGGCGACGATGCGCGTGTCATCGGTAATGACCATCTGCCCGTCCTTTTCCTCCAACGGCACGTTGTAATCCACGCGCAGGAAAACGCGCTTGCCGCGGACGTCCAGGTCACGAACTGTCAGTTTAGCCATAAAATTGTCCTGATTCCGAAAAACTCAGAAATGGGAGGATAGCTTGGTGTGGCGGCGAGTAAAGTGAATTCAGCGTGCGGGTCACTTCAACGCAGAGAGGCGGAGAGTTTAGCGGCAAAAAGACACAAGCGGCGAAAAAGTTTGTGCATCTTTGCGGTTTTGAAACTTTGCGTTGAAAAGAATCCGCCTTCACTCCGTTTCGACGCGACAACCTGCTTATCAGCGGGAGCTACAGTGCGGTTGCCAGTATCTCAAGACCGGCCCGTGAGGCTTTCACGTCGTCTTCGGATGGGCCTCCGCTGAAAGCGGCGATTAATAGTCCGGTTTTTCCCCGGATCACCACGCCGCCCTTCCAGCCGTTCTCGCCTTTGAGGAGGGGACGCACATGGCTGCCACTGTCCTTTTGTGTGGCTGCCATTTCCGCGGCCTTGGTGTAGGCGATGGCGAGCATGTTTTCCCCGGCGGGACTTTTCTGGGATGGCCCGGCGGTCAGATTTCCCACCACCAGCATTTTCGACGACCAGGATTTGACGGTGTCGCCTTCGCTGTAGGCCACCACGGCAACGCCTTTCATGTTGAGTTCTTCCGCGCGTTTCTTCATGGCCTGCAACGCCTTGTCCGCCAGCACATCGAAATCCTTGACAGTTTTGTCACTCATATCAATGGGTAAAGGTTTGGCCGCAACGGACGCGGAAGCTTCGGGTTTGTCCTGACCGCGCAGGGTCTAGGCACTCAAGAGCATCGCCACCGTTAGCAATGCCAATAATCCTCTCAGGCAGCAGGTTTTCGGTATCATGGTTTTTGTCTTTCATATAAAACAAACGGCCGTTGCCAAACGGCATCAAGGCTGGCGGATGTGAAAGAGCCAGTCAATAGCATCGTGCTTTTTTGTGAAAACTTCCTTGTTTCGGGTCTTGGGTCTGGCGTCTCGTATCTCGGTTCTCGGGTAAATCCGTGTTGTCCGCCTTCACCGATTACGGCGCGACAAGTTGCGGCTTCGCATCTCCGCGATGTGAATTACGAGTTCGCCATGGACACCGACGCCGCCAAGCGGCTTTTGATCAGGTTCATCACCGCTTTAACGGCCAGTTCGATCGGCAGGAAAGGCTTGGCAATGAGATCGTCGCCGCCGCTCAAAACCACCTTGGCGCGGCTTTCAAAATCGGTGTGGATGGTGACGTAGATGACCGGCGTTTTCTCATAACCGGGAAGGACGCGCAGCTTCTGGCAAAATTCAAAGCCGTTCATGTCCGGCATTTCGATGTCGAGCAGAATCAGGTCGTAATGGGTTTCCACAAGCAGCTCCAACGCAACCAGCGGATTTTCCACGGCGCAAGCCTCGAGATGTGCCCGGCGGAGCGCGAAGATGGCAGCGCGGTTTGTAACCGCGTCGTCATCCACCACCAGGACCTGGCTCACCAATGGTTCGTCGGTGGAGGCATCGCGCGCCGTGGCAAAAAGGACTCCCAGATAATCCAAGGTCATGGCGATCGTGCGCAGGTTGGACGGATTGATGAGGTCTGGTGTTCGATCGAGTTCGAACAACAAGGCTTCGAATACGCCGCTGAGCAGCGCGATATGATCGTAACGGACCAGGCTGGTGAGGGCGGTGACGTAATGCACCTTGCGATAAAGGGCATCGAGCCGCGCCGCGCGCGCAGCCAGGTCCGGGCTCTTTCTGAACGCCTGATAGAGGTCGCGCAAGGCAGCCATCGTGGCGGCCGCGTCCCTTAGAAAATCGAGGCGGGCCTTGTCGCTGGAGATTAATTCGGCGGTTTTCGGTCCGCGCTCCGTTTGCTTCACGTCACTGGGTTTCGGGGCAGATGGGGATTTCGCAACGGCGCCCGTGTCCCCGGCCAGCAGTTCGTTCGCGATGGCGATCAGTTTGGCGGGAGTGCATTCGGCCTTGATGACGGTTTGCTGGACGCCGATTTCGACGGCGGCCTGTGCGAGTTCATCCAGGAAGGCATTGGTGAAGATGGCAACCGGTATGGAACTCAAGCCTGGTTGCGCGCGGATGAATTTCAGCACTTCCACCCCCGAAAGTTTCGGCATTATCATATCCAACACCACGAGGTCGGGCTTGTCGGCCCGCAACGCATCCAGCGCCTTCAACCCATCCGCGGCTGTGGTGACTGCGAAACCGTATTGAGCCAGCCTTTTGCCGTAGACTGCCAGAATCACCGCGTCATCATCCACCAGAAGAATTTTCTTCGGTGGCGGCTTGGCCGGTGCGGTTGTTCGTGTTTTCTTTTCCGGCGCTTTCGGGCGCGCGGTCGTTCGCGATTTTTTCATGGTCGGGTCAGGGCGTGTCGGACTTCAAATTGGGAGAAATCTAACATGGCGGCTTCAAGGGGTGAAGCAAAAGATGTCGGGCAAAAAAGCTTCTCTTAACAAAGAAATTACGCATTCACCAAGGCCACCGGCGCCGGTAGGCGGCTTTTGATCAGTTCATCACCGCTTTGACGGCCAGTTCACTGCTCCCCTGCCCGCTCAAGCTGAGCCGGCCGGCATCCGGTCGAACTTTCAGTCATTTCGGCGACGCGCCGGCGATGCTCAGGGTGATTTCGATGGCATCGGAAACCTTGTCTTCAAATTGTCCGGGATTGATGTTGAAATCGCTGCGCTTGATGGTGAAGTTGGAACGGATGACCAGCAGATCGCCTTTTTGATTCGGCACCCGCTCGCCCAGTTTGTCTTTCAGATAGGTCAATTTCACGGGCACGGTAAGTTCCTTCGACACCCCCTTGAGCGTGAACGTGCCCGTCGCGTCCGCCGTCGTGGTGTCGCCGGTGGTCTGGAGGTTTTTGAATTCCTTCGATTCAAAAATGATTGTGGGGAACTTTGCCGCATCGAGCCATTTGTCGCTCAGCATGTGCTTGTTTTGCATCGGATTGGGGACGATGAGTGACGCGGTGGCCACGGTGATTTTGCCTTTCGTTGCGCTGGGATTCTCCGGGTCAAACGTGGCCGTGCCGTAAACGCCACTGGCGCTGCCGTTGATGGACTCCAGCGGCGCATCGAGTTTGAACCCGGCGTTGTTGATGCCCTTGGGGTCCTTGAAGTCGAACGTCTGTGGCGCGGCGAGCGCCATGCCCGCCATGGTGATGAATGCGAGAATGGTGAGTCTCGTTTTCATTGTTTGGTTCGGTTTGTGGATCACTTTGATTTTGCCGGAACAAAAAGAGAAATGCCAGCCAGAACTCCCGCGCTCAGCAAGGCGGCGCCCAGAGAATCAATGCCGGGCACGAATTTATCCTGCCATTGAACTCCCTCCAGACCCGTGACTTCATCCACGACTTTCTTCGGAACGCGCGTTTTCGTCCAGCCGCGATTCGCTCCGGCTGCCGCCCAGAAGGCGATTGCGCCAATAACCAGAACTGCGGCGATGATACGAAGGGTCCTTTTCATGGATTCGTCTCGTCAGCTCAGTTCAGGTCGAACAAAATCACTTGCGCCGGTCCGGTTGATTCGAGAACCAGTTTGCTTTCGTCCGAGACTGCCGCGCCGTCACCGGCTTTCAACGGCAGGCCGTTCAATTCCACCCTGCCCTCGGCCACCTGCAGCCAGCCGTGACGGCCAGGTTTTAATGAGTAGTTGAGCCTGTCGCCCGCGCCGAGCTTGCCAACGAACACGTCCGCGTCTTGATTGATGGGAATCGAGCCGTCGCGTCCTGATTTGGACGCGGCCAGATGAAATTTCCCGGCTGCGGCCCCGGCAAAAGACCTTTCGGCGTAAGCCGGTTTCACGCCTTTTCGGTCAGGCAATATCCAGATTTGCAGCAGATGCACCGGTTCCGCCGGCGACGGATTGAATTCGCTGTGCGCCACACCGGTGCCGGCGGCCATGTATTGGACTTCGCCGGGACGGATGATGCGACCGTTGCCCATCGAATCCTTGTGTTCCAGCGCGCCGCTCAAGACATAGGTGATGATTTCCATGTCGCGGTGGGGATGCGTGCCAAACCCGCCGCCGCCCATGATGATGTCGTCGTTAATCACGCGCAGCGCGCGGAATCCCATGTGGTCCGGATCGTGGTAATCGGCGAACGAAAACGTGCACCACGTGTTGAGCCAGTCAAAATCGGCGTGGCCGCGTGCTTCGGCTTTTCGGATCGTAATCATAAGGTTCAAACGTACCGCACGAGGTCCTTGATTTCAAAACGCACTTTGGCCAGGCCCGCGTATTTGTCGCTGGAGGCGCGATAACCCAGGGCACAGCAAACGACCGACGCGTAACCGCTGTTTTCCAAGCCGAGCAGGCGGTCGTATTCCGTCGGAACAAAACCTTCCATGGGACAGGCGTCCACGCCGAGCACGGCAGCGCAGGTCATCAAATTGCCCAGCGCAATGTAGGTCTGCCGGGTGGCCCATTCGTGGGCGATTTGGCTGCGCGGCCCCTTGACGAGGTCGCCCAGTATCATGTCGCGGTAAAAATTCAGCGATTCGGCGGGAATTTTTCGGACGTCGGTGGTGCGCGCGATGAGTTTGTCCACGTCCGCTTCGGTCATCTTGGTGCGAGCGGTGAAGACGACGTAATGCGAGGCGTCCACGACCTGCTTCTGGTTCCACGAATGCGGCAACAACCCGGCGCGCTTGGCCGGGTCGTTGATGACGAGAAAACGATACGGCTGGAGTCCGTAGGAGCTCGGGGAAAGCACGAGCGCGCGTTCCAGGGTTTGCCAGACATCCGCCGGGATTTTCCTGCCGGGATCAAAAACCTTTGTGGCATAGCGCCAGTTCAACGCGTTCAGGAGCTGCTGTGTATTTTGGTTGTTCATGGTCTAATAATTTATCGTCCGCTGAAAATTGCACACGTCCGGAGAAAAGCAAATCCTACTTCACGCGAAAAATATTGCGCGAGGCTTTGACTTTTGCTGCCAAGCAGGCAGGTTAAACGATAACATGAGGTTGTCTTTTGCACAATTCTTGGCCGTTTCTGTTGTCGCCGGCGTGTGTGTTGCCGGGGACACCGCCCGGGCGGCAACGACTTGGGGCTACGTTCCGACGAATGCATTTCCGAGTCTGGTGTTTTCCAATCCGGTATGCCTCGTCACGCCGCCGGGCGAAACGAACCGCCTGTTCATCGTCGAAAAACACGGGCGTATCGTTGTCATCACCAACCTCACCGCTCCGACGCGGACGATTTTCATGGATCTTTCGAGCCGCGTGAGCGTCGTCAACACCAGCGAATCCGCCGATCTCAACAATGAGGAAGGCATGTTGAGCATGACGTTCGATCCGGGCTACGCGACGAACCGTTACTTCTACGTGTTTTACATGGGCCCGGCCACGAACGGCACGAGCGGCTTGCACGACATTTTGTCGCGTTTTCAGACCTTTGCGAGTAATCCCAATCAAGGCGACACCAACTCCGAAACCCAGCTCATTGTGCAATATGATCGCGCCAGCAATCACAACGGCGGCGACACGCACTTCGGGCCGGACGGTTATTTTTACGTTTCGGTCGGCGACGAGGGTGATGAATACAACACCCTTGGCAATGCCCAGCACATTGATGAAAATTTTTTCTCCGGCATTTTGCGCATTGACGTGAACAAGCTTCCCGGCAATTTGCCGCCGAATCCAAATTCCGAATCCGCCGCGACGACCAATTACGCCATTCCGCCGGACAATCCGTTCGTCGGCGCGACCAGTTTTGACAATCTTCCGGTCAACACCAGCCAGTTGCGCACGGAATTTTGGGCTGTGGGGCTGCGCAATCCGTGGCGGTTTTCCTTCGATCCGGCCACGGGGATTTTTTATTGCGGCGACGTCGGGCAGGATCAATACGAAGAGGTGGACGTCATCACCAAGGGCGGTAATTACGGCTGGGCGACCTGGGAAGGCACGAACAGTCCGCCCAGCGGCGTTTCCACGAACGGCCAGCCGGTGCCGGCCAATCCGATTTTCCCCATCGTCACCATTGCCCACGGTTCGGGGGCCTACCAGGGCGATGCCGTCATCGGCGGCGTGGTATATCGCGGCAGCCGTTTCCCGCAACTGACCGGCGCCTACGTCTATGGCGACGACGAGAGTGGAAACGTCTGGCGCCTGACCTACGATGGCACAAACGCCACCGCGCCCCAACAGTTGTTTGGCGGTGCGGGGCGCATTTCCGCGTTCGGCATTGACCCGGCTAACGGTGACGTGCTTTATGCCAATCTGGCCGACGGCAACAACTCCATTATCGAACGCATTGTCTCTACCAATTCCGTGCCGCTCTTCAACAGCCTCAAAATTTCCGGAGCCAATCTCGTTGCTGGCGGCACGAACGGCCCGCACAACGGGAATTATTACCTTCTCACCAGCACCAACGTCATGTCCCCATTTACAAACTGGACGCGCGTCGCCACGAATCCGTTTGACGCCAACGGCGGCTTCATTTTCACCAACCCGGTCAATCCCAACACACCGTATCTTTTTTATCTGCTCCAGTTGCAATGACGCCGGTGGAATTGTTATAAACGGGCGATGAGTTCGCCCAAACTCCGCATTCGCCGCGCCACCACCGACGACTTTCCAAGCCTCAGGTCGCTTTGGAATTCGATGCGCCTGCCGGCGGATGAATTGGAAAGACGGCTGACCGAGTTCCAAGTGATTGAAACCGCCGACGGACAAGTCACCGGCGCGATTGGCGTTCAAATCATCCGCCAGCACGCCCGGCTTCACAGTGAAGGTTACATGGATTTTTCAATCGCCGACCAGGCGCGGCAGATGTTTTGGGAACGCATTCAGACCATCGCCTCCCATCACGGCGTCTTCCGGCTTTGGACGCAGGAAAATTCGCCGTTCTGGAGCGGCTGCGGATTTCGAATCGTCATAACCGAAAGCCTCGTGCACCTGCCGGAAGAATGGAAACGTTTCGAAGGGAAATGGTACACGCTT
>JBEKJN010000133.1:0-7621 GCA_050011235.1 Verrucomicrobiota bacterium
CGCCCACCTGAGCCGCGAATGCAACCGTCCCGAACTCGCACACTATGTCATGGCCGAACAGCTCCACCACATCGGCGCGATGCACGTCAAACTCCAGCTCGCCGCGCAGGATGCGCCGTGCGCGACGCTGGAACTTTAACAAGAATTCAAATATGAGCTTGTTAAGGCCCAAAGGCGAAACATTGATGGAATGGCGCGAATCAAACGCCAATGTGAGAAAAACATTTTCCTGCGGTAGATTTGTTCTGTTACTTGGTTTGATGGTTTTGATTTTAGGAGTCTTTGTAGTAATTCAGTTATACCTCGAACCCGAAAAACATTTCCCCTTTGCTATATTGCTTGCCGTACCAATCGCCTTTCTGGGTGGCTTCAGTGCGTGGTTTTCGTCGGACGCAGTTGTTTGTCTAAGTGAATTCTGCGTGGTTAGGTCAACGGGCAAATATGGCAGCCGGTCAGATTACAGTGAAATCGAAAGCTGCACTGTTCGCAGTGAAAGTTACAATGATAAAAAATTGTCCACTATTGAATTTAAACTGAAAGACAAACCTAAATTTCTCCCCATATCCATTCCGGTTGAAACGATTGTTGTTCCTGAAGACGTGAATCTGGAACAAGTTTTGCAAATTCTCCGTGACAAAGGTGTCAACGTTGTTGAAGGACCGTTGCCTTCTTAGCCTTGCCCCAAAAATCAAACATCGCAACCTTCAAGCGTCGTAGGCGCGACATCTTTGTAGCACCCGCACCCACACAAAGCCAAAGCTCCGTAGGAGCGGCATATTCCCTGACTATTTCGCTCCTACGGAGCTTGATTCATTTCTGAAATCGGATTTTACAAATATGCCGCGCCCACGGCGCTGTTTTCACCAGCAAGTCGGCTTCATCCGTTGCACAACTAAAATTTACCGGAATTTTCTCCTTTGCGATTCAACACGGCCACGCAAAAATCCTTGAAATGTTCCGTGTCGAAAAAGCCTCCTCGTTTGATTCGCCCGAACTCCGGCCTTACGCCACCATGCGCCGCCCGGCGGCACATGAGACGCAGGGCATCTTTGTGGCCGAAGGTGTCAAGGTCGTCCGGCGGTTGCTCGAAAGTCATTTCGCCGTCGCCTCGGTCGTGCTGCCGGAAAAATGGCTGGACGATTTCCGCCCGCTGCTCGAAGCGCGACCCGAACAAATCACCGTTTATCTCGCCGAGAAGAAATTTCTCGAAACGTTGGTCGGCTTCTCAATGTTTCAAGGCGTCCTCGCCGTTGGGAAAATTCCCCCGCCCGTTTCGCTCGACGACATTTTGCGGAAAAGTTCGCCCCAAGCTTCGCCAAAGGCTAAGCCGCGGCAAGAGCCGCGACTCTTTGTCGCCGTGGACGCGCTGACGAACGCGGAAAATCTCGGCGCGCTCGTCCGCAACTGCGTCGCGTTTGGCGTTCAAGCACTGATTGTCGGCGAAACTTCCAGCAGCCCGTTCCTGCGCCGCGCCGTCCGAAATTCCATGGGCACCATTTTTCAATTGCCGGTCATCGAACTGGCCAAGCTCGGACTGCGGCACCGGTTCAAGACCAAACCGCACACGACCAAGTTAACTCTTGCCGAATGTTTGAAGGAGCTTCACCTCCGTGGCGTCCGCTGCATCGCCGCGCATCCGCACACAAACGAAAAGGTTTTGTCGCAGGCGGATTTTTCCGGCGATTGCTGCATCGTCTTCGGCAGTGAAGGTGACGGAATCTCTCCGGCAGTTTTGGAAGCGTGCGATGAAGCCGTCGCCATTCCGATGCCGCCGACAGTTGATTCGCTCAACGTCGGCGCGGCGGCGGCGGTTTTTCTTTACGAGGTCAATCGCCAGCGAAACAAAACTTAAATCACAGAAGCGCAGAAACGCAGTGAAAATATGGCAGCACCCGCGTCTCGCGGGTCGTTTCGGGCGTCACGCCCGAAACAATTGCGTCGGAGCAATTCGGCGGGACGCTGAATTGAACCCGCCGGAGGCGAGTGCTACCCACAGCTTTTCCTGATTCTTTTTTCTTCCCGGCTTCTTTGCGTCTTTGCGTTAAAAACTTTTTCATAAACCTCCCGAATCGCCTGTCGCCATTTGGCCAGCGCCTTCCTGAATTCGTCCGGTGTCGCAAAGCCGCAGTGCACCGAGACGCGGTAAAATGCCGGCGCGTCGTCCGGCAAAACCGTTTCGCCCTCGTAACTCCACCGGCGCAGAATGCCTTCGACGCGGCGCAATCGCCGGTAATTCTCAATCAGCTTGTCCCAATCGGCATGTGTGAGCAGTTGGAGTTCACGCTTTAGCGTGCCTTTGGCCGAAACACAATCTGAAGATTGAACTCCAACCGCATCCCGACCGCGTTCGAGTGCGCGGAGGGTGTTGGCCTCCTGCCAGCCATGTTCGAGGCACAGCGCCTGCGCGATGAATTCCGCGTCCATGAAACCGCCCCTGCCGGTTTTGATGGCCAGATCGTCCTGACCGCGCGGCGTCCGTTCCTTTTCGATGCGCATCCGCATCTGGTGAATTTGTTCTTTCCAATTGGAACTGTAGGAGACGACGTAAGGAGTCTCTGATTTTCGATTTGAAGAAGTGAGTCTCGTTACCTCGACTCCTACGGAGGAAATTTTTTTGAAATCCGTCAATTTCGCGGCGAGTTTCTGAAATTTCCCGCCCAATTTCATATCGCCCGCCACCGCCCGCGTGCGCGTGAGCGCCTGGATTTCCCAAAGCTGCGCGCGATTTTGATAATATGCTTCGTAAGCAGCGAGCGTGTTGACAAGCAGACCTTTTTCGCCGTCCGGCCGCAGGCGTGCGTCGGTCTGAAACACAGTCCCCTGCTCCGTCCGGCGTGTCAGTAAATCCATCACTTCCATGGCCAGCCGCTGAAATTTCGCCAACCCCTTTGTTTTCGCGTCCGCGACAAACACGATGTCGAGGTCGGAGCCGTAATCAATTTCGCAACCGGCGAGTTTGCCAAGGCCGATGATGACGAACGGCGGCGTCTTGACTTTATTTTTACGCATCACCACTTCGACCGCGTATTGCAGGCAGGCGTCGGCCAGCGCGGAGAGCTCCTCCAGATTCCGCTCGAAATTGGTGAGTCCGAGGATGTCGCGCAGACCAAGCCGCATCAACTCGGCCTCGTGATAACGGCGCAACCAGAGAAACTGGTCCTCATCGGCGAGGCCGTAGCGCAGGTCCTTTAAAATTTCCGGCGCGGTTTTGTGCTGGCGCAGGCGGTCGCTGTTCACCAGGTCGTCAACCAAATCCGGCGTGCGAATCGCAACCTCGGCCAGGAATTCGGAGCGATCGAACAGCAGCAACAACAACTCAAAGGCCGGCGGATTGCTGTTCCACATTTCAAACAACGCGGTGCGTGTGCCGTAAGCCTCAATGAAACTTTCCAAACGCGTCAACACCCGGTCGGGGTCGGACAACGTAGGACAGGCGTCGCGCCTGTCTCCATCTTTTTCCGTCGTTTTTGAAATAGAGACAGGCTGGCCGCCGTCGCGCCGGAGCGGCGCTTTGGCGCGCCGCGAAGGCGGAAAGCCTGTCCTACTTTTTTTCGGGCAAAGGGCCAGGAATTTCAGAATCAGTTGCCGCACCAGTTCCGTGGTGTGGGGTGAGACGTGAACATAACCCGGCCCTTCGGCAAATTCTTTCAACAGCCGGACCGCCGTCTCCGGGTCGCGAAACGAATGCGCCGCCAGCAAATCCTTCCAATCCGCTTCCGCGCCTTCGAACTCTTCCGGCAGGATTGCCTCCGCCGGTTTTGCCGTCTCGGCTTTCAGCATTTGGTCGTAAACCCGCCGCACATTGCCCGTGTGCGTTTTCAGCGCCGCTTCAAATTCCTCCAACGACTTGAAGCTCATCAACCGCGCCAGCCGCAGCCGGGCCGGGCGGTCTTCGGGAATGGTGTGGGTCTGCTGATTTTCCTCCATCTGCAGACGATGCTCGACATCACGGAGAAAGCGGTAGGCAGCGTCGAGCTGTTTCGCCTCCTTCTCCGCGAGCAATTTGTATTGCGCGAGTTTGGCGAGGCACGGAAGCGTTTGCGCGGTTTGCAGGAATGGCAGCCGTCCGGCGTGCAGGATTTGCAGCGACTGGACGACGAATTCAATTTCGCGAATGCCACCGCGCCCCAGCTTGACGTTGCGCTCCAATTCTTCCGCGCGCACCACTTCCCGCTCAATCCGGTCCTTGACCGCGGCAACTTCGCGGAGCACGTCGGCACTTAGCAAAGGCGGGAACCGGAAGGACTGGATCATTTCGAGGAACTCGGCGGCCAGGCCTTCGTCGCCCGCCACGTACCGCGCCTTGATGAGCATCATGCGCTCCCATGTCTGGCCCCATTGCGCATAATAATTTTCGTAGCTCTCGAGCGAACGCGCCAGCGGTCCGGCGTCGCCCTCCGGCCGCAGCCGCAAATCAACGCGGAACAAAAAGCCCTCCGCCGTCATCCGCGAAACCTCGGCGGCAAACGCCTCGGCGAGTTTGTTGAAAAACTGGTGGTTGGACAGCGCCGAACGCGGCGTCTTCCCGGGCGCGGGCGGCTCTTTGAAGACCTCGCCTTCGTCGTTGTAAAGAAACAGCACGTCCACGTCAGAACTGTAATTGAGTTCCTGGCCGCCGAGTTTGCCCATGCCGAGCACACAAAATTCCGTTGGCTGCCAGTTGCCTTCGGCGTCCTGATGGCAGGGCTGGCCGAATTTTTCAAAAAACTGTTGCCGGCAAATGCGCCAGACGGTGTTGAGGCAGACGTCCGCCACGTCGGAGATTTCCCGGGTGATTTCGACGACGTTGCCAAGGCGGGCGAGGTCGCGCGCGGCGATGCGGAGCATCTCGCGCTGTTTGAAGCAGCGCAGTTCCGTGAGCGCGCCGGTGTAATCGCGCGCGGCAAGTCTTGGCTTCAACCAGCCTTCGACCTCGCGCTGAAAACCCTGCGCCCGGCGCGGAAATTTAAGCCGCCCGGTTTCGAGCACCGGAAGCCAGTCGGGATTGGCGACGAGCAACTCGCCAAGCGCTTGAGAGCCGCTGAGCAAGGCGACGATGATCCGGATTTGGTCGGCGGAAAATTTCTTAAGTTGCGAACCGGCGCTCGTCGCGGCGAGCAAATCCAGAAAATGCCCGGCGCGCTTCGGGTCGGCGGCGTCTTTCACCCATTTTTGCCACATTATTTTCGGCATACACCCAAGCCCGCATTGGCACGGCGTCAGCCTTTGGCTCCGTGATAAATCTTTTCGACGAAATCAACGGCCTTGCGACAAAGCGGTTTCCAGTCGAGTTCAGCCTGAACGCGCCGGGCGGATTCTGGAGCGCGGGATTGCCACACAGCGGGGGACTCGTCCAGCCAGCCGACAATTTTCCCGCCGAAATCCGCGCCATCGAATTTTGCGAAGCACACCATGGGGTCGTTTTGGAAGTAGCGCTGGATGCTTTTGAGCGGCGTGCAGACGGTGGGCAGTCCGCTGGCGACATATTCGACGACCTTGGCGACGAATGCGCAGTGCGTGCCGGCGGATTCCTCATACGGCACGATGCCCACGCTGGCGTCGGCGAGGTGTTTCGACACCTCCGCATAGGGCACGAAACCGGTGGCTTCGAACTTGAAATCGGGAATGGCTTGCGCGCGTTGCAGAAATTTTTCCAGCCCGGCGGTACGCTTGCCGACGAAGCGGAAAATTGTTTCCGGCTTTTTTGCCGCGACCCATTTGACGGCATCAAACGCAATCTGACCGAGGTGATGCGCGTCGAACGAACCGTGCATGACGATGACCGGCGGTTTGCCCGGCGGCAATGGCTCGCGCAACGGAAATGCCTGCGCGTCGTAGCCATAGTAAATCGAGCAGATTTTTTCGCGCGGATAACCGCGTGCAGCGAGGCGATCGGCAAATTCGTCGGAGATGGCGCAGACGCCGTCCACGCCGTAGCGCACTGGCAGCGAAATTTCGTAGCGCATGAGCGCCTGCACGAACGGCCGTGGCGCGACGTAGGCCGGCCACGTTTCCATGAAGCCGGTGAGCAGGTCGGGAAAATTCATCACGACCGGCACGCCGATTTTCTTTTTCAGTTTCCCGGCGGCGACGGCGGAAATGGCGTGTTGCGAAAACAGCAGGTCAAATTTTATTTCCCGCGCGGCGGCGGCGACCATGCGTTCGAGAAAAAACGGATACGCGAGATATTTGAAGTTGCGGAGCTTCGCATAACGGCCCATTGGCCATTTGGTGAATTGATGCAGTTTGACGCCGAATTTTTTCTGCACATTTTCCGCGTTGTCAATTTGCGGGCCAAAGACGTGCACCTCGTGGCCGCGCCGGGCCATTTCTTCGACGAGATAAACCGCTTCCGCCGAACCGCCGCCGGAGGGCGGATAAAACGGTTCGTGGGTCAGAAACGCCACGCGCAGCAGTAAACGCGGTTCGGCCATGCGCCGACGCTAGGCACATTTGCCATGCGTCTTCAATCACAATTCACGGGCGTGGACGGCGAAAAGTTTTGACAAGCGGCGGGGGCGATTTAGATTGCCTGCCGTTCCGGATGGGGTCGTAGCTCAGTTGGTAGAGCACCACAATGGCATTGTGGGGGTCAGGGGTTCGAGCCCCCTCGGCTCCACCATCGTTTAGTATTTCAGGACTTTTGAAACTTGAGAAGTATTCGCTTGGAGTTGGCGACCGGTTTGCGCATCAGGCGAAAGCCCAACTGCAGGCCTGCATCCTGGCCGCAAAACAGGGCGTCGGCATCGTTCCGGTCTGGAACAAGTCCAATCGCGAGCACACCCTCATCGGCTCCGAACCTTCCAGCACCCGCGCCGCCGCGGCAGCGGCGGTCAAGGAATTGGATTGGAAACAACCTTATCATGTTGACGCCGACCACATCCGGCTGGACACGGTGGACCGGTTCATCCCGCATTCGGATTTTTTCACGATTGACGTGGCCGATTCGATTGGCAAGCCCGTTGATCCGGAAGAGGTGAAGGCTTTCGTGGAGCGTCATCCGGAATTTGCGGGCAGCATCGTCATCCCCCAAATGGATCGGCCATTTGAAATCACCCGCGCCGATGTCGAGCGGATTGCCGGCAAATACCTTCTGGCCGTGCGGGAAGCGGGAAAAATCCACCGGCACATCGCGCAGGCCAAAGGCGCGGGCAATTTCATCACTGAGGTTTCGCTGGACGAAACCGACCGCCCGCAGACGCCGCCGGAATTGCTCGTCATTCTGGCCGCACTGGCCGACGAGGAAGTCCCGGTTCAAACCATCGCGCCGAAGTTCACCGGCCGCTTCAACAAAGGCGTGGATTACGCCGGCGATTTGAAACAATTTGAGAAGGAATTCAATCAGGACCTCGCCGTCATCGCGTTCGCCATCGGGACATACCGCCTGCCCGCCACGCTTAAACTCAGCGTTCATTCGGGCAGCGACAAGTTTTCCATCTACGCACCGATCCGCCGCGCGCTGAAAAAGTTCGACGCCGGCCTGCACCTCAAGACGGCAGGCACGACGTGGCTCGAAGAAGTCATCGGCCTGGCGGAAGCCGGCGGCAACGGCCTCGCGCTGGCCCGGGACATTTACGCCGGCGCACTCGACCACCTGGACGAACTTTGCGCGCCCTATGCAACGGTCATTGACATTGACAAA
>JBEKJN010000134.1:0-7531 GCA_050011235.1 Verrucomicrobiota bacterium
AGTGGAGGCGAATTTCAGATAGCCCAGGTTGCCGCTGTCAGAGAGCGATGGTTCGCCGTGACCCTGTAGAAAATACGCCTTGAACGGGTATGGGTTTTCGAGCGCGAGCAGCATCGCGGTGAACATTTCTTCGCCGTTAAACGTGAGCGGTTTGCGCCGGAATTCGAGTTGCCTCTGATCTTGATTTTGGGCCGGCACCTCTTCGAGTTGGAATTGCGTCAGCGCGTCGCCGTTGGCGATTTTGTAGTGGTTATCGCCAATATCAAAAATCACGAGGTTTTTGTCCGTCGCCGAATCCAGCTTGTATTGTTCCTTGACCTTTTCGGCCTCACCCGGGTCACGCGCATAATCCACCGTGCGGATGGAAATCTTCGGATTGGCCGAGTGATACTCATTGAGCAACGCCACAATGTCCGAATAAAAATCATTCTCATCCCTCGTGTCGTAGTAAAGCGTCACAGCGACGCGGTTCGTCAGCGACTGGAGCACGCTCACGGTGCGCGAAGAGAGTTCCACACGTGTCTGTGAACTCAGGTAAAAGCGGTGGGAGAACTGCGCGCCAAGATAGTTCACCATCACCACGACCGCGAGCACCAGGGCCGTGCGCATCACCACGTCAAAGGCGATCTTCCACCGATGTCGCGGCGAGAAACTGGGTTGATTTGTGGATGGGGCCGGCATTTTATCTCCAGCGCCGGCTTTCCACCGCACGCAAGGTCAGGAACAAAAAAAACAGCGTGAGGCTCACATAAAAAATCACCGCGCGCGTGTCCACCACCCCGCGGGCGAAATCGTGCATCTGTTCAAACAAGCCGAAATACGACAAGACCTGCGTCTGCCACTGTGCGACCACGGGAATGGCCTCGGCCAGAAAACCGAGCGCGAACAGACTCACACCCAACACAAAACTGATCATGGCCGCCGCCATCTGGCTGCGCGAGATGGCGGAGGCAAAACAGCCCAACGCCAGGAACAGACAGCCGACCAGAAAGATGCCCAGATACATTCCGCCGATGGTGCCCGCGTCCAGCGCCCTGGTCTGGCTCGTGAAATGCCGCACGATGAACAGGCACGCCGCCATCGGCAGCCACATCACAATGTAAAAAATGATCGCCGCCGCGAATTTTGCCGCCACAACTTGAATATCGTCCACCGGCGCCGTCATCAGCGTCTCAAACGTGCCGGTGGATTTTTCCAGCGCAAACAATCGCATCGTGATTACCGGCGCGGCCAGCAACACAATCAGCCAGAAAAAATAAGTGCGGTAAAACATCTCCGTCACCGGCATCGGCGACGGATCGGTTCCCAGATTGGTGATCAACACCACGAAGCTCAGGCCAATCAAAAGCGTCACCGCCGCGATGATGGTGTAACCCGTCACGGAGAAGAAAAACGCGGTCAATTCGCGCCGGAGCAGCACCCCAAAAATTCGCATCAGCCCTCCTCCTCTTCCTCGTTCGGCCTGGTGATTTGTACGTAGATGTCTTCGAGTGAATGACGGCTGCGCGTCAGTTCACGCAGGAGCCAGCCGCGGTCGCGGGCCAGCAGCCAGATCAGCGGGCGCAAATCCAACCCGTCGCGCGGGGTGAGCGCGCAGCGCTGAAAAGCGCCGTCCGCCGCCGAGACATCGAAATGCGCCACTTGCGGCAACTGCGCCAGATGCTCGCGCAATTCCTCGGCGGAGGCGGCAATTTCAGCGACAATCTGACTGCCGCCGGCGACGAGCCGTTGCAGATTGTCCGGCGTGTCGGCGGCCAGAATTTTACCGTCATACATGATGAGCATCCGGCTGCACATCATCTCCGCTTCGGGAAGAATGTGCGTCGAAATCAACACGGTGTGTTTTTCCGCGAGGCCTTTGATCAACTGCCGCACGGCGCGGATCTGTTGCGGGTCGAGGCCAATCGTCGGCTCGTCCAGAATGATCAATTCCGGTTCATGCACCAGTGCATCCGCCAGCCCGACGCGCTGCCGGTAGCCTTTGGAAAGCTGGCCGATGACACGGCGGCCCATGTCCGTCAGGCCGCACTGTTCCATCACCGTGTTGACACGCAGGCGTGAACGCCGCCAGCCGAGGCCCTTGAGCCGCGCACGGAATTTCAGGTATTCCCGCACGCGCATTTCGGGGTAAAGTGGATTGTTTTCCGGCATGTAACCGATGCGGCGGCGCACCTCCCCCGATTCGTGAAAGACATCGTAGCCCGCCACGCGCACCGTGCCGCTCGTCGCCGGCAGGAAACAGGCCAGCACCCGCATCGTCGTGCTTTTGCCCGCGCCGTTCGGGCCGAGCAGGCCGACGATTTCGCCGCGCGCCACCGTGAACGAAATGTCCGCCACCGCCGTGCGTCCCGCGTAACGCTTCGTCAGATTCTTCACTTCAATCATCGTGTTGCCGTTCATTGCGCGCAACTTGGAGTTTAGTCAGAAAATTCCCGCTCCGGCCAACAAAAAATCCGCCACATTATTTATAAACAGGCAAAACTGCCGTTGGATGCATTCAAAAATTTTGCGCAACGGCTTGACTTTGCTGAACCGCGGGCGCAAAAGCAATGGCGAGTGTTCCCGCTGGCCGAAAATTTTTACGCCGACTGGCGCCTGCGTAGCGGCGCGGCAAATGTCCTGCGCGATGAAAATGATGCGCCGCCCGAACGCCTGCTGCAGGCCGTCTGGCAACACCAACGCCTGCGCCGCGACCGGCTCATGACCGCCGATGAAAAGGCCGTCCGTGTTCTCCATCCCGGCTTCGCCAGTGCCGAAGGCGGACCGGACTTTCGTAGCGCGGTGATTCAAATCGGCGACGACGCACCGCGTTCCGGCGATGTGGAAGTGGATTTGCGCGCGAGCGGCTGGCACGCGCACGGCCATGACCGCAATCCGGCCTTCCAAAACGTCATTTTGCACGTCGTCTGGAACAATGTTGGAGTTCACGCTTCAGCGTGCCAGGATAGTCGGGGGCCGAACAAGCTGAAGCTTGAACTCCAACCTTCACCGCCGACGCTGGCCATCAGCGACAGGCTCGACGCGCCGCTCGCCGAGCTTGGTTTATGGCTCGAAACCGAATCGCCGCGCATGCTGCCCGAAAACCTGCGCGGCCGGTGTTCCCCACCGTTGCGCGAGTTGAGCGGGCCGCGGGTGACTGAACTCCTGCGCGCCGCCGCCCGCGTTCGTTTTCAAGCCAAAGCGGTACAATTCCACGCCCGGGCGCGGCATGTCGGCTGGGACCAGGCGTTGTGGGAAGGTTTGTTCCGCGCGCTCGGCTACAAACACAACGTCTGGCCGATGCAAAATCTCGCCGAATCGCGGCTCTGTTGGTCGCGTGATGCCGGTTCGGTGTTCGTTCTGCAAGCGCGGCTGCTCGGCACCAGCGGCTTGCTGCCGGCGGAATTAACGCGCACCCAAAAGAGCACGGACGGTTATTTGCGCCGCGTCTGGGATTGCTGGTGGCGCGAGCGCGAGGAATTCAGCGATTGCGTTTTGCCGCGCGCGGTCTGGAAATTTCACGGGCTGCGTCCGGCAAATCATCCGCAACGCCGGCTCGCCTTGGCGGCGCACTGGCTGGCGTCAGGGAATTTCATCTCAAAACTCGAAAACTGGTGTGCTGCCGGCCTGCCGGAGAACACGCTGGTTGATTCGTTGCTTGAAATTCTACAGGTCAAGCGCGACGAATTCTGGTCGTGGCACTGGACGTTTCGTTCGGCGCGATTGAAGAAGTCTCAGCCATTGCTGGGTGCGGCACGGATTACGGATTTGGCGGTCAACGTGGTTCTGCCCTGGCTTTGGGTTCGCGCCACCGAGGGCAAAAATGAAAAGCTCCAGCGCATGATCGAACACCGTTACTTTGCCTGGTCGCCGGCCGGGGACAATTCGGTTTTGAAACTGGCGCGGCAGCGCTTGCTGGGCGGCTCGCCCAGCCGCACGTTGCGAAGCGCGGCAGCACAGCAGGGTTTGATGCAAATCGTCCGCGACTTTTGTGAACACTCAAACGCCGTGTGTGAAAATTGCCGGTTCCCGGACTTAGTACAAGCCTGGGACACGCATTCGGCTCAAGTTACGGCCTGAGGTCAATTCCGTTGAAAGGATTGTTGTTGAAGCCATCCGTAGGTTTCGCTGGTGGTTTTGGCGCTGGCTTCGGAGCGGAAGCAGATGAATCATTTCCTTCTTCATCTGCGCGATGATTTCCTTCGTTACCTTCGACGACCTTGTGCGGATTTTTCGCGCGCTTGTTGCGCGGCAACGGACTGATCATCACATTGATGCCGCGTCCGATGAGCTTCGGGTTAAAATCGGGATGGCCGTAAGACGCGATCTCGACGAGAAATTTGGTCACCACCTGAAAGCCAAATTCCTGATGCGCCATCTCGCGACCGCGGAATTTAAGCACGACTTTCACTTTCATGTCCTCGCACAGAAAACCAATCGCATGCTGGATCTTGATGCCGAGGTCATGCGGGTCAATCCGCGGGCTGAGCTGGACTTCTTTGACGATGGAGGCGTGCTGGTGCTTCTTGGATTCCTTGTCCTTTTTGGACTTTTCGTAACGGAACTTGCCCAAGTTCACCAGACGGCAAACCGGGGGCGTGGCAGTGGCGGCAATTTCGACCAAGTCAACGCCGTGCTGGCGCGCCAAGGTCAGTGCGTCGTTGAGTGAAATGACGCCAAGCTGTTCGCCGTCCACTGCAATGACCCGGACTTCGCGGGCACGGATTTTGCCATTGACCCGGACAAACGAATCAGGCAGAGAATGACGTGAAGGAAAAGGGCGGCTCAAGACACCCTCGGCGGTTGGGTCATAACTGTAAGTTTTCGCATCAATCAAACTGGCACGACCAGTTCAAAATCTGCTTTATTAATAAGCCTTTCCGGCCGCGCGTGCAAGCAAATAATTGGTGGCAAATTCAAGAAGCATTATGGCCCAATTTTGGCGTTTTTAATGGCGGCTTCATATATTTTCTTCAACGGAACCTTTGCCTGCGCCGCCAGCTTCCTGCACGACTCGAATTCCGGTGCGGTGTGAACCACCCTCCCATTGAGCCGGCCAATTTTAACGGCGATATTGCCAAACCGGGTTTTGACCGTTGTGAACTCACGGCGCAATTTTCGCCGCTCGGCAAACGTGCGCCGGACACCAAACGCGCTCGTTTCGCGCAAAATCAATTCACTGAATTTGTCCGCGTCCGCCTCGGCGCACAAAACCGTCAGCAGCACGCCGGGCCGGTTTTTCTTCATCTGAACCGGCGTGTGAAAAACGTCCAACGCACCTGCCGCCAGTGCGGTTTCGACGAAATGGCCCAGAATTTCCCCGCTGCTGTCGTCGAGATTGGTTTCCAGCACCGCGACGCGGTCGGTTTCCCAATCCAAAGCGGTTGCGGGTTGAGGGACGAGGGTCGAGAGTTTTCCAAGCATTGCCCGGAGAACATTTGGCCGGGTCTGATTTTCCCGCGTGCCGATGCCAAAACCGGTTTTCTCAGCGATCAATCCTTGCATCGGTGCAAAACTTTCGGCGAACTCGGCCAGCAATGCCGCGCCGGTGGGCGTGACCAGCTCGTGCGGTTCCTCGCATTGGGTCACGCCGATGCCCCGTGCGCCGAGAATCGCCAGCGTTGCCGGCGCGGGAACGGGAAATCGTCCGTGCGCGCAATCAATCCAGCCGACGCCTTCGACGACCGGCGACGCCAGCACGCGCGGTTTACCAAGCATTTCCAGTCCAATGCACGCGCCGACAATGTCCACAATCGAATCCACCGCGCCGACCTCGTGGAAATGCACGCGTTCCGGCGGCAGACCGTGGATTTTGCCCTCGGCCTCCGCAATGCGCTGAAAGACGGCAACGGATTTTTTCTTCACCCAAGCCGACAATTTGCTTTTTGTAATGAGCTTCTTAATTTCGGCAAACGTCCGGTTCTCGCCGTGGTGATGTTCGTGTCCATGCCTTCGCGCTTCGCCCTTCGCGCTTCGCCCTTCTTCGAGATGCACATCCAGCTTCACGCCTTCGATGCTGGATTTTTGTTTGCGCGCGGCGTGCAGGTGGTAGCCGCCGAGCTTGAGTTTCTTCAACTCGCGTTCCAACCTGTCAGCGTCCACCCCCAAATCAATCAACGCGCCGAGAAACATGTCGCCGCTGATGCCGCTGAAGAGGTCGAGATAAAGCGCTTTCATTGTCATGTAGCGGAGGTCTGTGACCGTCGCAAACTTCCATCCAAACGCAAGGGCTGTATTTCTCCTTGATACGGCCATTGTTTCCAGTCAGTTACCAAACCGGCCCGAACCGAATTTTCAACCATGTAAAGCCATTTTTCCGAATAAGATTCCGTTGAACGCAAGACATGGTCAAAAAATCCTTTCTGCCAATGTAGCGCTGCCATGTTGTGAAATCTCAGCACCTTCGACAAAAAGTTTTTCAGACTTTTGATCCAGACGGAAAGATTTTCAGCGGGCGGCGGTAGTTTGACAAACAAATGAACATGATCGGGCATCAAGATATAGCGCCCGACGAAGACATTTCTTTTCAAAGCTTCGCGACAAAACTGGAGGAACGCATCATGCACAGATAGATTGGCGAGAATTGGTTTCCGATCCTCCGTGCAAAAGGTCACAAAATAAACCGGATTCTCGACATACAACCGCTCCAGGCGATGCAAACGTTCCATAAGAATTTGCGGCGGTCACAGACCGCCGCTACATAGCGCGTTGATCTGGCTGGCGGCGTAACCGGCGCCGAAGCCGTTGTCAATGTTCACCACCGTCACGCCGCTGGCACAACTGTTCAGCATCGCCAGCAGTGCTGCGATGCCGCCAAAACTCGCGCCGTAACCGACGCTGGTGGGCACGGCGATGACGGGCTTGGAAACCAGACCGGCCACCACGCTGGGCAGCGCGCCTTCCATGCCGGCAACGACGACCAGCACGTTGGCGCGCCGGAGGTTTTCCGATTTCGCCAGCAACCGGTGCAATCCGGCCACGCCGACGTCATAAATCCGTTCGACGCGGTTTCCCATGGTTTCCGCCGTGACTGCCGCTTCCTCGGCCACGGGCAAATCACTGGTACCCGCGCAAATGACCCCGATGGTACCGGGACGCTTGGGCAAAGGCCTTTTTCCAATGGTGACACAGCGCGCCAGTTGGTGATGGACGGCACGCTTGAATTTTTTACGCAGCGCGCGGGCGTGACTGCCATTGATGCGCGTCACGAGCACGCACCGCTCATGTTCCAAAAGTTTTGCCGCGATTTTTACCACCTGCTCCGGCGTTTTGCCCGCGCCGAAAATGACTTCGGGAAAACCTTTGCGCAACGCGCGATGGGTGTCCACCTGTGCGAAACCGAGGTCGGCCACCGGCGCGGCCTGGAATGCCTGCAAGACCCTGTCGCGGCCCACACCGCCGGCGCGGAATTTTTCCAGCAGACGGATGGCTTCAGCAATGGTCACGCGATGACGATGCCACAGGAATGCGCCCCGGTCACGCGGGAACTCAGTGGTGATGCCGGAACAGCCGTTTCCGGTTTTTGAGCAAATACCAGACGATCAAAACATTC
>JBEKJN010000135.1:0-7529 GCA_050011235.1 Verrucomicrobiota bacterium
AAGATACTGCATACTAGATAAAATCATCAAAAAAGAGTCGAAAAGCCAATAAATCAGGGTATTAAATATGAAAAATTGACCAATTCAGTAATCAACATTTGCAACAGCAAAGCCTTCAAGGATAACCGCCTCTTTGATGTCTCTTGTCCAGTATTTGCGCTGGCGACCCCTATACACATCTAAAATATGCGTGGAAAGTTGATGCTGATAACGGAAGGCCGGGTAATATTTTCCTGACAAATAATCGTGCCTGCCAAAGAATCTCCGAATTTCTTCGCTCGCTTATTGCTTAAGCACAGGCTCGGCGCGCTTCCGAAAGCATGGCTTGCCTAAATAGAGGCCCTGATTTTTAACCCCTCTCAGTGCGCTTCAAATCTGCATCTGTGAAGCATATAGTCCCGCCAAGAAACCGCTAAAAATAAGGGAAAAATGCAAAATCCGGTCAACGGCGCAGGAATTTGGCCACAGCTTCAGTCCGGGTGCGGACCTGCAACTTTTCGTAAATGCGCCGGATGTAGGTGTGCACGGTTTCGTAGCTGATGGAGAGTTTGTCGGCAATTTCCTTGTACATCAACCCCTGGCTCAACAGGTCGAGCACCTGCTGTTCGCGTTCGGAAAGGTTTTCCGTGGCTTGTGCCGAGGCCGCGCTCCTTTGAAAGGATTGCACGACCTTGCGGGCAATGTGCATGGTCATCGGCGAACCGCCCCGGCGCAAATCCTGAATGGCTTCCAGCAATTCCTTGCTGGAGGTGCGTTTGAGCAGGTAGCCGCTCGCGCCCGCCGCCAGCGCGTTGAAAATATTTTCCGTGTCCTCATAGACCGTGAGCATCATCACCTGGATTTCGGGCAGCAGCGTTCTCAACTGCCGGACACATTCCACGCCATTCATGCCGGGCAGGTTGATGTCCATCAGCACAACCTCCGGACGCACCTGTGGCAAATCCTTCAATGCGTCCTCGGCATTGGCATATTGGCTTGCACAGTGGAAGCCTTCGGCGCGGTTAAGCACGCGGGCCAGCGTGCCGCGCAGCTTGTCGTTGTCTTCGACGATGGAAACAGAAATGGGCATGTCTTTGAATCTTAATCGTAATCCTGCTCTTAATCCTGATCTTGCTCTTAATCGTCATCCCGATCGCCTACACGATTAAGATTAGGATTAAGATTAAGATTAGGAAAGTCTGGAGATGGGAATGGTCAGGCGCACCAGCGTTCCACCATTGGCTCCCGGGCCGATTAAAAATTCTCCGTGAATGTCTTCCATCCGTTTGCGCATGTTGCGAAGTCCGTTTCGCGTCGTTGCCGCGCCCGCATCCATACTGCCGAGGCCGCGCCCGTTGTCTTCGATTTCCAGAGTGAAGCTGTCCGGTTGCAACCTCAATCGAATCCGGGCTTCGGACGCCTGCGCGTGTTTGACGACGTTGTTGACGGCTTCCTTGAAGGCGAGAAAAGCATTGTGGCGGACTTCCGGCGGGATGACGGTTGCCGGCAACTGGGCCGGCACGTCCGCACGGCAACGCAACGCGGCCAGTGTGAGATATTCCTGCGCGTATTTGCAGGCGTAGTTGACGAGGCCGTCCAGCGTGTCGTTGGCGGGATTGACAGCCCACACGATTTCGTCGAGGGCGCTGGTTGTTTCACGCGCGGTTTGGGAAATTTGCTGCGCGTGCGCTTCAATTTCTTCAGGCGCGTTTTTGTCCGCCTCCGCCATTTCGCCCAACAACGCCACCTGCGTGAGATTGGCGCCGAGCTGGTCGTGCAGGTCGCGCGCGATGCGGGAACGTTCCCGTTCGAGCGCTTCCCGGTGTTTGAGCCTCTGCAACTGGCGCTGCAACTTTTGCGTGGAAAGATAACGCACCATAGCAATGATTAATCCCAGAAAACACACGATGGCCGTGACGCGAAACCAGCCCGTCTGCCAGAATTGCGGCTCCACGGTGATGTCGAGGAAACTGCCGGTCTCGTTCCAGACACCATCTTCATTGCAGGCAATGACGTGAAAGCGGTAATGACCGGGCGGCACTTCGCTGTAATAAGCCGCCCGGGTGTTGCCAACCTCCGTCCACACGGTTTCGCGGCCTTCCAAACAGTATTTGAACCGCACTTCATCCGGTGCGGTAAAGTTTAGGGCGGTGTAATGAATTTCCAATTGAACCATCAATTGCTTGTTGCCGGGCGCAATGGTGATGGATTGCGGCCACGCCGAAGCGAGCAGATTGGTTTTTTGTTCGCGCCCGTCAACGCGCACGGATTCAATCATGACCGCTGGCGGTTGCAGATTGGGTTTGAGTTCCGCCGGATTCACGGACACCAATCCTTTGACGGTGGGAAACCACAATTGGCCATCCTGCGTGCGGATGGCGGCGGGTTGCGCGCCGATGGAACATTCGCGCGTTGGCAATCCGTCGGCTTCGCCGTAAGTCCGGCAGGAAATGGAGTTGGTCCTTCCATTGGCGAAATCGTTCAGTGATTCTTTCTTAATGCGCATCAATCCGGCGTTGGAACCGATCCATAAATTGCCGGCGTCATCCTCGATGATGTATCCGATGCTGTTGCTGGCAAGGCCGTCGCGTGTGGAATATCGCGTCCACTTGCCGTTGTGGAACCGCGCCAAACCGTGACCGAACGTTCCAACCCACAGAACACCGTCTTTATCCAGATAAAGGGCGGAGATGTCGTTGCCGGGCAGGCCGTCTTCCGTCTGTTGATAGGAAATGAATTTCCCTCCATTGAAAAAATTCAAGCCCCGGTTTTCCGTTCCTACCCAAAGATTCCCTTCGGCGTCTTCGGTGATGGCGCGAACGGTATTTTCGGACAGGCCATCCCGCGTCGTGAACATTTTCCAGTTCTGTCCGTCCCAGCGCGCCAAACCATTTTGGGTGCCGGCCCATAACTGTCCGTTGTGATCCTGAAACAGCGCATAGACCCACGGGCGGAGCTCTTCCGCGCCAGACGCAGGCTGGAAATGATTGGTTTGAAATTGAAAGAGTCCCTCTTCCCGTGTTCCAATCCAAACGTGTAGCTCGTGATCTACGAGTACAGTCCAGGCATTTTGAGACCGGCCCACGTGAAAATCTTGCAGGGAATTTGTCTGCCAATAAGACGCGCCCAGCGCGCCAAAAGTCATCCACAAACCACCCTGCGCGTCCTCGGACAAGGACTGCGCCGGCCACGGATGGAGTTCAGGCGCCGCGTCGAAGATTTTTCGTTTGACCCGATCCAGGCCGCCGCCATCCGTCCCCACCCAAAGATTTCCCTCGCGATCCATGCATAAAGAAAGGACAAACGCGGACGACAATCCCTGTTCTTTCGAAATGCGCTCATATTTCCCGTTCGCGTCATACCAAAAAACGCCGTTGGTCTGCGTCCCGACGATCAGGTTGCCGTCCTTGTCTTCACAAGCGGCCTTGACGACTGAATTGCCCCAAGGATAGGCACCGAAGTCCTTTTCCAATCCGCCTGATTTCCATTTCTGGACCTGGCCGTTCATCAGCCGCCAAATGCCACCGTTTCGACTGGCCAGAATGAAATCCAACCTTTCCGCACGAACCGATTCATCAACAATAATCGCCCGCGGATTAAAATTTTCCGGGCGGATTGAAAACATTCCGCTGACATCCGCGACCCAAAGCGCGCCGGATTGTTCAGCCGCAATTATCCGGCAAATCGGGGGTGTGGGAAAATTAAAATCCAACGCCTCCATTTTTCCATTTTGATAACGAGCCAGATGCGAATTCGCCGTGTAAAACCACACTGTGCCGGTGGAATCTTCGCAAACGGATGTCAGTTTGCCTTCCTGGCCCGCGCGCCCGATTTCAAAATTTTCGATTTTTCCATCCTGCAACAATCCCACACCCGTTGTGTCGGTCCCGATCCAAAGATTTGTGTGACTGTCTTCAAACAAATAAATAATCCGGTCGCTGTTCAGGCCGGGTGTGTTTTCCTCATCGAAAACGGTGAAACGGTTCCCGTCGAAGCGGACCAGGCCGTTCAGCGTTCCGAGCCAGAGATAACCATCCCGGGCCTGTATCACTGAAATGACCGAGCTTTGCGGAAGTCCTTCCTTGGTGCTCCAGGAATCCACAATGAAGTGCGAACCAGGCCGGTCAGCCCTGTCCGCAGTGGCCGACAGGGCGGAGAGCACTCCACACAGCAAGAGCCCCGCGAATTGAAGCACCCGGTAATTCTTCGGCATATCCAATTTTTCGAATGGTCCCAAGCGGATATTAAGGCGTTTGCGAAAGAATACGAATTCCAAAATGAAGACGGAAAATGTTTTTTAAAAAAAACACTTGCCACACCCGCGCGATGGGCTAGGTTTCTCTTGCCCAATGAGAACTGGGTGCGCTGCCTTTAAAAAGCAGGCGTCGGCGGGTTTCGGCGATGTAAATCGTGTGTGATCGCCTGACCCGCCGACATTTTTATTGACCGGCAAAAAAACTTGTCGTCCGGACGCAAAGCCGCATAGTAATCGTTGTTCAGGAACCGGTGGAATTGGCTGGGGTCGTAGCTCAGTTGGTAGAGCGGCTGGTTCGCAATCAGCAGGTCAGGGGTTCGAATCCCCTCGGCTCCACCAGCCTTCGCTCTCCGCTGCGCTTCGAGCTTCGGCTCGGCAAGCCAGTGGAAAATGGTTCCATGTGGTCGCTGGTCCGAAACTTTTTACAGCGGAGAGCGAAGGCTGCCGCGCCGTAGCGCAGTGAAGGCGGGTCTGCATAAAACTCCGCTTCGAGCTACGGCTCGGCAAGCCAGCCAAAACAAATGCAATTTTTTTACGTTTATATTCTTCAAAGTGAGTCTGCTTCAAATCGCTTTTACGCCGGAAACACTGAAGACCTTCGTGCGCGGCTTGAAAAACACAATGCCGGAGAAGTTCCCCTCACAGCCAAATTCCGACCGTGGAAAATTAAAACTGCGATTGCATTCACGCAACGGGAGCGGGCCTCTCAATTTGAACGTTATTTCAAAACCGCTTCGGGCCGGGCTTTCGCAAAAAAACGTTTATGAAATCCTCTTTAAAAAACAAATGGGTCTTGATTACCGGCGCGTCGAGCGGATTCGGGGCGGCGGCGGCGCGCGCCTTCGGCGCCGAAGGCGCAAAACTCCTGCTCGGTGCGCGGCGGGTTGACCGCTTGAAAAAGGTCGCCGCCGAAGCGCACAAAGCCGGAGCTGCGGAAGCTCATTTTCACAAACTGGACGTGAGCAAAACTCCGAGCGTTGAAAAGTTCATCATCTGGGTGAAGTCCAAAATCCAAGACCCCGGACGCCAGACGCCAAACCCAACGTGCCTGCACGTGCTCATCAACAACGCCGGTGGCGCACATGGTCTGGACACCGTCGCCGAGGGCAAGGACGCGGACTGGGAGGCGATGATTCAATCGAACGTGCTCGGTGTGTTGCGCATGACACGCGCGGCGCTGCCGCTCATGCCAAGTGATGCTGGTGCCAGCATCATCAACATCGGCTCGGTGGCCGGCCACACGGCTTACGAAGGCGGGGCGATGTACTGCGCCGTAAAGGCGGGTGAATTGCAAATCACCCGCGCGCTGCGGCTTGAATTGCTCGGCACGGGCATCCGCGTCAGCACGGTGGACCCCGGCCTGGCGGAAACGGAATTTTCCCTCGTGCGGTTCAAGGGTGATGCAACGCAGGCGAAAAAAGTGTATGAAGGCATGAAACCGCTGACGGCCGAAGACATCGCGGAAATCATGGTCTGGGTCGCCAGCCGCCCGCCGCACGTGAACATTGACGAGTTGATTGTGAAGCCGGTTGATCAGGCGGGGGTGGGCAAGGTTTATCGCAGAAAAACTGGTTGATTTTTCAAATCCCCCGATTGGCGCGCCAAAGCAGCACCGCGCCGATGGCTTGAAAAATAAAATTTGGCAGCCAGAGAATCAGGTGCGGTACAAATTCAGGCCGGGCGGACAACGCTTCGCCCAGCATGATGAAGGCGTAATAAATCAGCACCAGCATCAGCGCGATGGCGACGCCGACATTTGTCTCGCGCCGATGCATGCGGATGCCGAGCGGAATCCCAACGAGCGTGAACCCGAAGCACGCGAATGAAAACGCGATTTGCCGGTGCATTTCCACGAGGACCGGCTCGGTCAAATCACTCCGCTGTTTTTCCGCTTCGCGAAGTTGCGCGCGCAATTCTTCCGAAGAAGCTCCCTCCATGACCGGCGGCGCACCCAATTTTTTCTCCAAATCACTCAATTCATCCCGCAACTGCCAGAAAGTCATGTCACTGATCTTGGGCTTGTAAGTCTGGTTGGTTGCCACGTTGAGGTCGAAGCCTTTGGTCAATTCCGGAATCGAACTGACGATAAAGTACGCTCCGCTGAATGTCACGCTTCGCGCGTCGAACAAGTGCAGAATGAATTGATGGGTTGGCAGATCCATTTCAACCCGGCCGCGTGGAGCGCGCAAGGTTGTTTCCGAGTTGGTCCCGTTCCCAAGTTCCAGAATCCGCACATCCTCCAAATTGCCACCTTTGTTTTTTGCCGCGTAAAAAACATAACCCGGAAAATCGTTGATGATCTTGCCTTCGGGCAATTGCACCCTGTCCAGATCCGAAAGGAACTGGCTTTTCAGGTTGATGTAGGCGACCCGGGATCGGGGGCCGAGGTCCATGTTGAACCACGCGCTGACGCCGCAGCAAAACAGGCTGAGCAGCAACACGGGTGAAATCAGCGAGAAAAGACTGATGCCGCTCGCGCGGGCCGCGGTCAATTCCTGATCGGCGCTGAACCTCCCGAACACCAGCAAGGCCGCGGTGATAAATCCCATGGGCAGGGCATAAACGCACGCGAACGGAATCAACAGTCCGACGGCTTTCAACACCAACCACAAACTCACCTGACCTTTGACCAGCAAAGGAAGAATTTCCTTGAGCACGTTGAAGAGCAGCACCACAAACGTGAAAACCGCCACCGTCATCAGCAACGAGGCAAGGATTTCGCGGACCAGGTATTTGTGCAGTGTTTTCACGATGTCGGACGTGCAGCGCGAAAATGCCTGATTCTGCCGGCCAATCAAGCGCAACTTCGTATGGACGAACCCGCAGCCGAATTGCCGGCGTTAGGGGAAAAATAGGAAAACCACGGTCACCAATCCTTGACGGGCTGGTTCGGATTTTCCGGTTTTCCTTGCGGCTTCAGTTGCAGGAACTGTTCGCCGTCCTTTTGCGCGTCCAACAAACGCTTCGCCTCTTCCGGCGTCATTTGCCCGGTCGCCACCGGCTGGCCCTGCTTGCTTTGATTTTCCTGCTTTTCGCCCGATTTTTGTTGCTGTCGCTGTTTTTGCTGCTCGTCGTTTTTCTGGCTGGATTGGTTCTGCTCGTCCTGCTTTTGCTGCTGCTGCGAATTCTGTTGAGGCTGCGGTTGTTGATTCTTCTGGCCGTTTGATTTCTGTTGCTGCGATTGGTCCTTCTGGTTCTGGTTTTGCTGGGACTGGCTGCTTTGCGATTGTTGCTGACTCTGTTGTTTTAACAACTCATACAGCTTTTTCAGCTTCACATCATCAGGATAATGTTT
>JBEKJN010000136.1:0-7516 GCA_050011235.1 Verrucomicrobiota bacterium
ACAGTTGATTGGGATGCGCGCGAAACAGCATTTTCGGCAGCAGGTCGAACAACGCGTAAAACAAAAACACCGCTACCGCAAAAATGATGACGATCAAGGTGTGATGCAACACAAACCACGCGTGCAATTTCACGATGACCCGGCCGAGGATGAGAAAATTGGCCAGCGTGTTGCCGACCAGGATCGTCCAGAGAAAATTTTCGGGATTTTCGAGAAAACCATGAAGCAATTTTGCCGAGGGCCGCCCCGCGTGCGCCAGCCGCCGCACGCGCAACCGGCTCAAGGCGAACACGCCCGCCTCCATTCCTGAAAGCAGGAACGACATCGCCAGACAACCCGCCAGGCCGAGCCAGTTGAAAATCTCAATGCTCATTTCATTTCACCCGTTGCACGAGCAATTCACGCACGCGCCGTTCGTCGGCCACGTGCGCCGTAAGCTTCAAGCCGCGAAACGACGACGACTGGCCGGCTTCGGGCACCACGCCCAGCAGATGCTCCAGCAGTCCGCCCATTGTTTCAACTTCGGCCACGTCGCCGAGCGGCGGGAATTCGCGGCGGAAATCGTCCAGCCGCATCGTGCCATTCACACGCCAGCGGCCGGGCGCGAGCTTTTCCATGATGAAACCCTCCGGTTTCACCTCCGCGCGGATCTTGCCGACCAGTTCGCCCAAAATGTCCTCCATCGTGACCAGCCCAGCCGTGCCGCCGAATTCGTCGAGCACGATGGCCAGACCGCGTTGTTGTTTTTGCAGACTTTTGAAAAGCTGGAGCAGGTTCATCGTTTCCGGCACATATGACGGAAACTCAATCGCGTCGGCCAGGTCAATTTTGGGGTCCAGCAACAGCGCGCGCGCGTTCAATATGCCGACGACGGTGTCCGGCGTTTCGTCGTAAATCGGCAGGCGGCGGTGCTTGAATTTGCGGGCGGCGGCGAGCATCTCCTCGACTGTCGCGTCGTCCGAAATGGACGCCATGCCGGCGCGCGGACGCATCACTTCGCGCACCGTGCGCTGGTCGAGGCTGACGATTTGGAGGATGATTTCCTTTTCCGCCTCGGCCAGGGTGCCCTGCTGGTAGGCCATTTCGAGCAGTTCCTGGTATTCCGCATCGGTCAACGCCGCCGGTGGCACGAGGAATTTGGGCGCGGCCAGTTTCAAAATGACCTCGTTCAGCTTTTGCGCCACGCGGCACAACGGCGTGGTGACTTTCACGAACAGCAACAACGGCCAGCTCACGCGCAACGCCCAACGTTCCGGCTGCCGCACGGCCAGCGTCTTGGGAAAAACCTCGCAACCGATGAGCACCAGCGCAAATAACACGCCCACGGTCAGCCACAGGGGCCATTCGCCGCTGAACACCTTGCGCAACGCGACGGCGAGCATCGCGGCGTTGGCGAACGTGTTGCCGAGCACCATCGCCGCCAGTAAATCCTGCGGTTGTTCAAGGAACTGGGCGATGATCCGGCCCGCGCGCGGGTGGCGTTCGGCCAGTTGCCGCGCCTGCCATTTGCCCAGGGACAGCAGCGCCGTTTCCGCCAGCGCGAAAAAGAAACTCGCGCCCGCGAAGATCAAAATCGCCACCATTGACACGCACGCCGTCCCCATGCGTTCATTTTGCCGGGAAAAACTCGCCAAATAAAGGAGAAAGGGGTGACACGGATTTCACAGATTTTCACGGATTAAATCTGTGTTAATCTGTGAAATCCGTGTCTCAATTTTCCAAAACCGCCGTGGCCGCTGCGTAATTTTGCGTGTGGCTCAGGCTGACGAGCAACCGTTTCGCGCTGCGCGATTCGAACAATTCCTTGCCCTTGCCGTGCAGGACCACGAACGGTTCGCCGGATTTCTTGCGGCGGATTTCCATGTCCTGCCAGCCGAGGTGCGCGCCGACACCGGTGCCGAACGCCTTGGAGATCGCTTCCTTCGCCGCGAACCGCGCCGCGAGAAACGGCGCGGGATTTTTATGCGACAGGCAATACGCGATTTCGTCCGGCAGCAAAATCCGGTTCACGAACCGCTCGCCGAATTTTTCGTACGACGAAGCGATGCGCGCCACTTCGATGATGTCAATGCCGATGCCCAAAATCATGGAATTTGTGATTTACGATTTGCGATTTGCGATTGACACGCAAGCTGCCAATTTTTTACCGCGGATTTCGCGGATGGCACAGATGAAAGAAATCCGCGTTATCCTCAGTAAAATCTCGGTTTTTTACCCGCGATAATTTTTCATCAACCGCAGCATGTCTTTGACGGCAGTTTCGAGACCGGTCGTCACCGCCCGGCTGATGATGCTGTGGCCGATGTTCAGTTCCACCAGGTGCGGCACGCGATGCAGCAAGAGCAGGTTTTCATAATTCAATCCGTGCCCGGCATTCACTTTCAATCCAAGCGCGTGCGCCTGTTTCGCACCGGAAATCAAGCGCTGCAACTCCGGTAAATCGGTGGGGACGGTGCGCTGCGCCGTCCGGTCATCGCAGCGCGATGACCCTACCATTTTATGGAATTCTTCCGCAAACGCACCGGTGTGCACTTCGATGAACTGGCTGCCGACCCGCGCGCTGGCTTTAATCTGCCCTTCGTCCGGTGCGATGAACAAGCTGACCTCAATGCCCGCGTCGTTCATCTTTTTGCGCGTCTCGGTCAAGGATTTTTCAGCGGCGACAACATCGAGGCCGCCTTCGGTCGTCACTTCCAGCCGCCGTTCGGGCACGATGCAGACGATGTCCGGTTTCAATTTCAGCGCGATGCCGATGATTTCCGGCACATTGGCCATTTCGAGGTTCAGCCGCGTTTTGACGATTTTGCGCAGTTTCCAAACATCGCGGTCCTGGATGTGCCGGCGGTCTTCGCGGAGGTGCGCGGTGATGCCGTGCGCGCCGGCGGCCTCGCAAATCCGCGCCGCCTCGACGGGGTCCGGCTCGCCGAAACCGCGCCCGCGATACCGCGCCTCGCGGAGGGTCGCGATGTGGTCAATGTTGACGCCGAGCTTGAGCATGGTCAATGCGGCAACGTCGGCAATGCCGGTGCGGGTGCGGCAGACGCACCGGGCATATGCGGTCGCCTCGGTTTCAACGGATGCGGTGGCAAACGCAAATCGCAGCCGGGAAAATTCGGCGCTTCGAGCCAGTTCGCCAGCGCGACGAGTTCAATCGCCGTCAGACCCCCCGGCGCTTTGCGGGTGAAGATCAATTCATTCGGCGCGGTTCGCATGACTTCGGTAATGGAATTGCCAAGCGTCGGCCCGACGTGATTGAGCCATTTGCCGGCGGCGGAATTTGCGTCGAGTTGTTTGTGCCACGTCATCAGAAGCATAAGTTGGGTCAACTGCAGCAATTCTTTCAAACGCTCGGCGGTGATTTCCCAATGGTAATAAACCAGGTTCGGTGTGCCCAGTTGCTGGAACAACTCCGGCGGCAACGCCTGCGAACGCGGCGTATTCGGGAAAAAACCGCCGAACAAAAAGTCACCCGCCGGTTCATGCAGCGTCCGCACAAACGGCGCGATTAACGGCAAGCCGTGCCAGGAAATTTGGCCGTTCGTCATTTCCGTTTTAATCGAGGGAAAGAAAAGATCTTGCGAATGGTTGACAAGCGACGCAGACAGTTTTGCGTCAAGTTGCGCGAGCGCGTTGGTCGCATACAGCACCGGTACGGCGGCATAGGTTTGAATTGGAACTTGCGGCAGCGCCCAAATGAAAAACTGGTCTGGCAGCGGCTGAATCTCATACGGCTGCGCCCAGCTTTGCCGTTCCAGCCATGGCCCGATGCCGCGCACCGCCGTGAAGCTCACCAACGGCTGGTGAATGACGTTGGTCGGCATCCGCCATTTTTCCAGTGGCGACAATGGTTGCGCCAGAGTGAATTTGCCGTTTGACCACAAATCGCCGTCGCGGCCAACGAATTGCAATTCAATCTTCGGAAAATCAAATTCTTTCAGCGGCAGGAACCATTGCGCCAGACGCGGCCAGTCCAAATCGGCGGTCAACCAGTTGGTTTCCGCGGTGGCAATTCTGGTTTTAAAAAACAGTTTGAGAATTTCATTGCCCAACAATAATTCATTTTGTCCGCAATCAATCACCACCCAATCGCCGTGCCGCTCGAAACGAATCAGATTCGGCGGCAGATCCTTCTTCAACCACCAGCCATTTGAAGTTTTCCCGGCAGGCAAATGCGTCCAGGATTGGAGAACTCCGGCGAGATTTTCCTGCCACAATTGCGCACGGGCGGTGTTCAGGCGTATCGCCAGGGCGGTTTCCGGCGCACCGTTGGTGGTGTCGCGGATTTTCAGAAACCATTCCGACTTCAGCATATCGTCGAGCAAGGGACGAAGTTGGTCCGCCCCATCGCTCGCACCGGGGGCGATGCGTTCTTTGAACCAGGTGTAGGGAAAATGCGAAAGTTTGTTCAATGTCTGTTCGCGGAGTGACTGCGCTTCAGCGGAGCAAAAGAGATTGGTGAACGCAGCGGAATTGGTGTCGGCGAAAATTTGTCCCGCGCCGACAAAATGAATTCGCGCAATCAAGTCCGGCGACGGCGCGGCCCCGGCTGTCACCACCGTCGCCATCACCGCGCAAAACGAACTGATCAAAAACTTGTTCATCAAAGGCTTTTCTGTGCCAAATGCAATACCGCTTGGCAAACTCAATTATGATTCTGATTGCCGCGCAGGCCGAATCCGGTTTTCATCCGGCGTGCTCCAGCTGCGCGCGTTATGCAAATTCTGGCTGCCGGTGCTGGCCTGGATGACGCTGATTTTTACGGCGTCGAGCGACAGGCATTCCTACGAACATTCCTCGCGCCTCCTCGCGCCCCTGCTGTGCTGGCTGTTCCCGCATATTTCAGCGGACACGGTTGGTCTGGTCGTTTTCATTGCCCGCAAATGCGCGCACCTCGCCGAATATTCCGTGTTCGCCCTGTTGCTCTGGCGCGCGCTGCACAAACCGGTGAAAAATGTTTTCCATCCCTGGAGCTGGCACGAAGTCTGCCTCGTGCTGCTGCTCGTCGCGCTCTATGCAGCGAGCGATGAATTCCATCAACGCTTTGTGCCCACGCGCACAGCGCATGTGACCGACGTGTTCATAGACACTGCGGGCGGCGCGGCGGGTTTGTTTGTCCTCTGGCTGGTTGGCCGCTGGCGAAAACATTGGTAACCTTATACTATGAAACGTCCGCTCGTCGCTGTCGTTTCGTGCTACGTCACCGGTTTGCTGCTCGCCGCATTTTTTCAGCCGCCGCTGGCCGTGCTTTTTGTCGCGGCGTTTGTCGCGCTTGTCGTGGCGTTGATTCTGCCGCGTCTTCGGCCCTGGTTGATTTGGCCGCTGCTCGCGCTCGTTGGCTGGACGAACCTCACCAGCCGCACCGCCATCCTTTCGCCAAATGACCTTCGCGCCTTGCTCGGCAATGACGCCGCCATCGCAACCGTGCGCGGCAATCTGGTTGAGACGCCCCACATCAAAATCGTCGAACGCGATGATCAACCAACCGAGCATACCCTCGCCCAGGTCCGGGTGACCGGCTTGCGGCGGGATGATAAATGGCAGCCGGCCAACGGCGAAATTGTTGTCACCACGCCCGGCACACTCGCCGGTAATTTTTTCGCCGGACAGCCCGTGGAAATCAGCGGCGTCATCGCGCGGCCGCCGCCGCCCCTGGCGGAAGGACTTTTCAACTACCGCGATTATCTCCAGACGCGCGGAATTTTTTACCAGCTCAAAACCGGTTCCACCAACGACTGGCAATTGGGCGCATCGTCATTGACCGAGCCGTTGACCGACCGGTTTTTGACCTGGGCGAAGCACACGCTGGCGCTGGGTTTGCCGGCTGAAGACGAGCCGTTGCGCCTGCTTTGGGCGATGACGCTCGGCTGGCGCACCGCGTTTGCCGGCGACATCAGCGAACCGTTCCTGCGCGCCGGCACGATGCATCTCTTCGCAATTGACGGGCTGCGCATCGCGCTGATTTCGGGGATGCTCGTCGCCCTGCTCCGCGTATTGCAGGTCTCACGCGCCTGGTGCGGCATCGTCGCGATTCCGGCCATCTGGTTTTACACCGCCGCAACCGGCTGGGAATCCTCCGCCATCCGCGCGTCGGTGATAATGACTATCATCATCGGCGGCTGGGCATTGAAGCGGCCGAGCGACCTGATTAATTCCCTCGCCGCCGCCGCGTTCATCATTTTACTCTGGGACCCGCGCCAGCTCTTTGAAGCGAGTTTTCAACTGTCATTTTTCGTGGTGCTCATCATCGCCTTGATGCTGCCGCCGATGAATAAAATAATTGACGGGTGGTTGCGGCACGATCCGTTGTTGCCCGACGAACTGCTGCCGCGCTGGCGGCGCATGCTCATCGCCATGCTGCGGATGTTGTCGCGGTATTTTGCGCTTTCCCTTGCGGCCTGGGTGGGCTCGATTCCCCTGTCGGCGCTTTATTTTCATCTGTTCAGTCCGATTTCGCCGCTGGCAAACATTGTCGCCGTGCCGCTCGGCACGCTCGCGCTGATGAGCAACCTCGGCAGCCTCGTCTGCGGCGACTGGCTGCCGTGGGCAACCGAACTGTTCAATCACAGCGCCTGGTTTTTCATGGTGGCGATGACGTGGGTCAGCGAACTTTCCACGAAAATTCCCGGCGCATTTTTCTATGTGCCCGCACCGTCGTGGCTCACCATCGGAATTTATTACGCCGCAATCGTCGGCGCCTTGAGCGGCTGGCTGTTCGCGCCAGCGCGAAGAATCTGGAGCGCAGCGATTTTGATCCTGATTGCCGTGTTTTATTTTTGGCAATGGGAGCGGTCCCGCGTTGAAATCGAATTGACCGTGCTGCCGCTCAACGGCGGTCACGCCGTCTTCGTGGACGCCGCCGGACGGAAAAACGATTGGCTGGTGAATTGCGGGAACGACAACGCCGCGGAGTTCACTCTCAAACCATTTCTCCGTGCCCAGGGCGTGAACAAAATCCCAAGGCTCGTTTTGACGGAAAGCGATTTGCGGAACATCGGCGGCGTGGAGTCGCTTGACGAACATTTCGGCATCGGAGATCTCGTCACCGGCCCGGTCCTTTTTCGTTCCAGCACCTACCGCAACATCGTCACGGAATTTGAAAAACCACCGGCGCGGCACGTGGTTATTCAGCGCGGCGACAATGTCGGCTGCTGGCAGGTTTTGCATCCCGGCGCCGGGGAAAATTTCGCGCACATGGACGACGCGGCATTGGTGCTGCTCGGAAACTTTTACGACACGCGCGTTTTGCTGTTGTCCGATTTGGGACGCAACGGGCAAAGCGCGTTGCTTGCGGGCACAAACGACCTGCGCGCCGACGTTGTCATCGCCGGCCTGCCGGACGAAGGCGAACCGCTCTGCGACGCGCTGTTCGAGGCGGTCCAACCGAAAGTCGTCATCATTGCCGACTCGGAATTTCCGGCAACGCGACGCGCGAGCCGAACCCTGCACGAACGCCTGGACCAGAGACAAATTCCGGTGATTTACACGCGCACGGCTGGCGCGGTGAAAATCGTGTTGC
>JBEKJN010000137.1:0-7468 GCA_050011235.1 Verrucomicrobiota bacterium
GACTGTATCCCCAACGCGGTTGCGTCGCGGAGCGACGCTTGAACAACCAAACACCGCCCTCATCTGATCCCATAACTATATGGCCAACACCTACACCTGCCTTTACTACCACGTGATATTTAGCACCAAGCGCCGTGAGCGCTGGATCACTCGGGACATTGAGCAGCGCGTGTGGGCCTACCTCGGTGGCATCGCATGCCAGAACAACCTGAAGCCGCTATTGATTGGAGGCGTGGATGATCATGTCCACATGCTTCTGTCCATGCCGCCCTCTATTTCAGTCAGCGAAGCGATCAAGCGGATCAAGGGCGGTTCATCCGGCTGGGTTAAGGATAATTTCCACGGGCTCAAAGGATTCGGCTGGCAGGATGGTTACGGGGCCTTCACGGTGAGCAAAACACAGATTCCCGAAGTTGACGAATACATCCGCAATCAGCGCGAGCACCACCGCTTGAAAACATTCCAGGAAGAATACCGGGCTTTCCTCGACAAACATGAAATCGAATATGACGAACGCTATTTGTGGGATTGAGGTCAAGCGTCGCTACGCGACGCCAACCGTTGCTGTGATTGGGTTCCGTGGGTTGAAACCCACGGCTACTTTCGATGCACCGCTCCGCGGTGAATCGGCTGTTTACCACGCATGATCGTTCCCCGTTTCAGATTGTTGTTCTGGGTGGCGGTGGTGGTGCTGCCGTTCGCACTGTTGGGCGCGGTGTCGCCACCGGCGGCCGGCGTTTCCCTGTTGTGCATCGGCGGATTGCTGGCGGTGGCGCTGGCCGATGCCGTCGGCGCGGGCAAAAGTCTGGCGGGCATCGGCGTGGAACTGCCTGCCGTCACGCGCATGTCCAAGGACCGGGAGGCAAAACTGGAATTGCGCATCCGCAACGACCGGCAACAGCAGCGCAGCCTGCGGGTCGCACTGGCCTGGCCGCGCGAAATCCAGACCGCGTCCGAGGCTATGGATGCCCTTTTGCCCGCCCAAAGCGAATGGTCGCGGCTGGCGTGGCCCTGCACCCCGCTCAAGCGCGGCAATTACCGGTTTGACGCGGCTTACATTGAAGGCAGTTCCCCCTTCGGATTTTGGGGCGTGCGCAAAACCCTGCCGGTGCAGTCGGAGATCCGAGTTTATCCCAACCTGCTCAACGAGCGGAAAAGCCTCGCGGCGCTGTTTCTGAACCGGGGCGCCTTTGGCGTGCACGCGCAACGGCAGGTCGGCAAAGGCCGCGACTTCGAAAAGCTCCGCGAATATATCCCCGGCGACGATTACCATGAGATCCACTGGAAGGCAACCGCCCGGCGGGGAAAACCGATCACCAAAGTTTTCCAAATCGAGAAAACGCAGGAGGTTTACGTGGTCGTGGATGCCTCGCGATTAAGCGCGCGCGAAGTTCAAAGCTCAAAGTTCAAGGTTCAAGGTTCAAGCTTGCCGGACGACACTCAGCCTGGGACTTTGAACTTGGAACTTGGAACTTCAGTCCTGGAGCGTTTCGTGACCGCCGCGCTGGTGCTCGGGCTGGCGGCGGAGCGGCAGGGAGATTTGTTCGGCTTGCTGACGTTCACGGACAAGGTGGATAAATTCGTGCGCGCCAAAAACGGCAAAAACCATTACAGCACCTGCCGCGATGCGCTTTACACCCTGCAGCCGAAGATCGCCACGCCGGACTTCGATGAACTGTGCACGTTCATCCGGCTGCGGCTCCGCCGGCGCGCGCTGCTGGTGTTCCTGACCGCACTGGATGACCCGGCGCTGGCGGAAAGCTTTGTCCGCAACGTGGATTTGATCCGGCGGCAGCATCTGGTGCTGGTGAACATGCTGCAAATGCCGGGAGTGAAGCCGCTCTTCACGGACCCGGACGTTGCCGGCCCGGATGATTTGTATGGCCGGCTCGGCGGTCATTTGCAGTGGCAGAAACTGCGCGAGTTGCAAAAGGTCCTGCAGCGGCGCGGGGTCCAGTTTTCACTGCTCAACAACGAACGTTTGAGCGCCGAACTGGTTTCGCAATACCTGAGCGTGAAACAAAGGCAGCTTTTATGAGTTCAAGGTTCAAAGTTCAAAGTTCAAGGTTGCCGGACGCGAACGTGTTCGACATTGAACCTGGAACCTTAAACTTTGAACCAAATCATGATTGTTGATTTGCAACGTTTCATCACCGCCGGGCGGCCTTTCTGGGCCGAGCTCGAGCGGATGCTCGACCGGCTGGAATCGGAGCCAGACCTGCGGATGACGCTTCCGCAAGTGCAGCTCTTCCATCATCTTTACGAACGCACGGCCGCCGACCTGGCAAAAATCACCACGCTTTCCTCGGAACCGGAGACCCGGCGGTATTTGGAAAATCTGGTTGCCCGCGCCTATGGAGAAATCCACGAAACGCGCGAGAAACAGCGCCGGTTCTTTCCATTGAAATGGTTTTCCCAAACGCTGCCGCAAACGTTCCGCCGCCACGTCCGGGCCTTTTATTTGTCGGTGGCAATCACCCTGGCGGGCTGCGCTTTTGGCGGGCTGGCCATTGCCTTTGACCCGGATGCCAAGCCGGTGCTGATGCCGTTTTCCCATCTGCTCCAGGACCCGGCCAAACGCGTCGCCGAGGAGGAAAAGGCCACGCAAGACCGGCTCGCGGGTTTCAAGACCACGTTCTCGGTGGAATTGATGACGCATAACACCAAGATCTCCATCTTCACCCTGGCGCTGGGCATGACATGGGGCGTCGGCACCATCATCATGCTGTTTTACAACGGGGTGATTCTCGGCGCCGTCGCGGTGGATTACATCCACGCGGGGCAGACGAAATTCCTCCTCGGCTGGCTGATGCCGCATGGCGTGGTGGAGATCCCGGCCATCCTCATTGCCGGCCAGGCCGGCCTGATGCTGGCGCTGGCGCTCATCGGCCGGGGCAGCCGTGCTTCGCTCAAGACGCGGCTGCGCGAAATTTCGGGCGACATCGTCACGCTGATTTTTGGCGTCGGCGTGCTGCTGGTCTGGGCGGGATTTGTGGAGGCGTTTCTCTCGCAATATCACGAACCGTTCATTCCCTACGAAGTCAAAATCGCCTTTGGCGCGGTTGAACTGATCCTGCTGTCGCTTTTTCTGGCAAGATCGGGAACCGGTAGAAAACCGGAACCCGGAAATCGGGACGAATGAAAACCAGCACGCTTTTCATCCGCACACCTGAAGGGATTGTGTTCTCGCAAATGCTGGCGGGGCCGGTGACCCGGTTCTTCGCGTGGTTCATTGACCAGCTTTGCATCAGCGTCGTGATGTCCGTCCTGGGGATCGTCTTGAATTTGCTTGCGCTGATCAGTTGGAACTTTGGCGCCGCGCTGTCCGTGATTGGCTATTTTGTCATCAGCATCGGCTACGGAATTTTTTTTGAATGGACCTGGCGCGGCCAGACCATCGGCAAGAAGCTGCTCCGCCTGCGCGTGGTGGACGTGGAAGGGATGCGGCTGCAATTCAACCAGATTGTCGTGCGCAACCTGCTGCGGTTTGTGGATGCGTTGCCGGCGTTTTATTTTGTCGGCGGCGTGGCCTGCTGGCTCAACTCCAAGTGCCAGCGGCTGGGCGACCTCGCGGCGAACACCGTGGTCATCCGGAGCCCGCGCGTGGCCGAGCCGGACCTCGATCAGTTGCTCGCCGGCAAATACAACTCGCTCCGGCAATATCCGCATCTGGCCGCCCGCCTGCGCCAGCGCGTCTCGGCGGCGGAGGCGGATGTCGCCCTGCAGGCGCTGCTGCGGCGCGAGGAATTTGATCCGGTGGCCCGGGTGGAATTGTTCGGCGATCTGGCCGCGCACTTCCGCACCAAGGTAGAATTTCCCGCCGAGGCAACTGACGGCGTCGCCGATGAGCAATATCTTCGCAACGTGGTGGACGTGCTCTACCGGACGCGCGGGGAAAAGCGGACGGAAAAAGCCGCCGCGGCGTGAGACCGCACAGTTTTCAGAAGGTTTTTATCGCACCAGCTTCCGGATTTGAACGTTGCGATAACGGATGACGGTGTCGTTGGTGTCGTTGAACGCGCCCAGGCCCGCGCGGATGTCTTTGTCTGGCATGTCGATGGTTTCTTTCGGGACCGCGTCTTTAAAAACCTCGTCCCCGTTGACCGAGGCCGTGATATGCCCTCGATAAAGGCGGAAATCGAATGAGTTGTGGACGTCATTCAACTTCACCCGCTGCTGGATTTGCCGCCGCCCCCAGCCCTGGGCAAAGCACGCGATGTCACCTTCCAGTTGATGCCGCTGGATTCGAAACGCGTGAAACTCGTAGGCATCAACATCGGGTGTGCCCATGACCAATCCGGCCTGGAAATACTTCGTTGATGAGCGAACCACTTCAAATTCACCCCTGATTTCAAAATTGGAACCGACGCGGGCGCGGGAGAAAAGAAAATGTCCTTCCGGTCCGGATTGGACTTCCAAGGCGCCATCCGGGAGCCGCTGGATTTTGCCCCGGCTGCAGACCCAGCCCGGATCGTCATTTTGTGACGGCATGAAATCCACCCATTCTCCTTTTTGCAGCCGTTGCTCCATTGCGAGTGAAGCCAGCCGGGTTTGGACGAATTCCCGGGTCCGTTCATCCGCATTGGCCGCCGCCTGCAGGTCCGTGAATTGGCGCAGGGCGGTTGCCACGTTGCCGTTCTGATAACTGGATTCAGCCGCGGCGATTTTTTTACCAAGCGGCCCCGTCCGGGCGGCCACTTCCAAAGGCATCAACGAAAGATCGGTTCTCCAGCCCGTCAGGTTCTGCGGCCGCAGCTTCCAATCCAAGGCTTTCAACTGTTCGGCCGCAACGTCGTATTTCCCGGCAAAATAAGCGACGATCGCATATGCACTGCGCCACCCGCTGCGGAGCGGCAATTGTGACCGGTCGGCAATGTAACCTTGATACAGCGTTTGAAGTTCCGGCCAGATGTCCGTGCGTCCGTAAATATGCCGGCCCGGCGGCAATTCCATCTCCGATTCCACGTCCGAAACACAATCAAAGAACTTGTGCGGGACATCGGTGTCAAAACGTCCCGTGTTGACGGCCGTCATGCCCAACGCCAGCATCGCGGTTTCACTGCCATACCAGCGCGGGCGCAAGCCCCAGCGCATTTCGGACCAGGCTTGGGGATAATCAATCTGCGCGGCCAGTGTCCGGTCAAACCAGACGCGCATTTCATCAGCACCGGAATCGCCCAACGCCACCGTCATCATGAGGCGGGGGGCCAGCGGGAAGTTGGGATGCAAATTCCACGCCTGCGTCAACTCCTTTCGCGCTTCCGCCAGATTTTCGTTGAATCCCTGCCAGCCCTCCTTGGTGACGGCGTTGGCATAGCCGTCGCCGCGCGCTTTCCACGCTTCATTGATGTGACGTTCCCCGTCCAGCGTCAGTGCCAGCCATTGGTAGGAGGGACCGGCCTGGTGCACGATCCGACAAATTGCGGCCGCATTTCTTTCGAAAAAATCATCTCCCCAACCATTGACAAAAATTTCCCCGATTTCCTGCTGGTCGCCGGGAAAAAAACTGCCGTCGGCAAAACAGCTTCCCAATAATTTAAGCGACGATGCATCCAGGGCGGCGATGCGTTCGGGGTGGTCGCTCAAAAAACGGGTTATTTTGACCGAAGCATACAACCTGGGATACGCCTTGTGGTGCGATTCCGGAAACGCATCCATGGCGCGTTCGAAACGGTGAATGGCCTCGAATATCTCAATGCTGGTGTCGGCGGCCACGGTCAACACCAGCGGGTCGGTACAGTTGGTGTCCGCCGCCAGTTGGTCGCCCAGGTATTCAAGGGAAACCGGGTTGGTCGCCTCCGGACCGCCGTAATAGCGGGCGATATAGACGCGGATGAACTGCTCCGCCTCGGCGTCACAGGCCGGATTACGCCGGCCTCGTTGTTCATAGCCTTCCAGCCATTGGCGGATCCTGAATTCGCGGCCTCTTTTTTCAAAGTCCCGCACGGTCAGCGTGTTGGTGGTCCACGTCACGGGTTTGCTGGCCGCGGTCACCCCTTCCCGACTTGACTGGTTCAAACTCCGCTGCGCCCGGGCGGAATTGATGGCGGTCTGATAACCGCGTTGAAAGTTGATCGCCAAATAGACGAAGAACGTGACGAAGAGGACGAAAAAAATCACCCCGCCGGCAACAATCAACCAGACGACGCCCTGATTGGGACCGCTTCTTGAAACCGACGGCGGCAGGGGCGGCGGGATGACGCGATACCCTTGTTGCAGCACCAAATCCAGCGGCTGCCAGTCGGGCCTGCCTTCGCCTTGAACGTATTCGCTGCCGGTCAATTCCCCCGATTCGCGGCGACGCCGCAGTTCTTCCAGCGAAAAGACGCCCAAGTCTTCTCCCTGACGGCGCACTCGATAGTTCATACGAACGATTTCATCCAAAAATGATGGAACCCAAATTCACGGCAAGATTATAGCGATGCGGTTGTTTGATAAGCCATAAAGATGTTCGGGTCGGAATGACATCCAATCCGGCCATTACTTTGGCCCTGTCAAAACCAGGGCGGGCCAATTCGCTCCCGGCGACGAGCATGAACTACCTTGCCGCTTCCCGTTCCTCTTCACGCGGTGGAAATTCAAAGGTGACTTTGCCGGCATCATCCATCACGAGGTACGCCGGAAACGGCCGGCCGGCCTTGGAAATGAACTGGTCGAGCAAATCCGTCTTGCGCGCGGTCAACAGTTTCTGCGCCTGCGCCCGCTCAATCGGCTGCTGCAAAATTTCCCGGCTGATTTTGAATTTGCACGGCTTCCTGTCTGCCTGTGATTTTTCACACAGGTAGGCCGCGTCGGTTTCGAACACCTTCCCGCCGCACCTGGGACATTTGCCCAGCGATTCCTGGCCGGTGAAATCAATCTTCGGCTGCGGTTCCTTTGGTTTGGCCTCCTTCGACCGTGACTTGCGTTCGCGCGGCAGAAATTCAAACGCGGTCCCGCCATCCTTGAGCACCAGAAACGCTTCAAATTTACGGTTGTTTTTCTTCGAGACAAACCCCTTGAGCAAATCCGTTTTGCCTTCGGCGAGCAGCTTGGCGACCTGCGCCGGCTCGATGGTTTGCTGCAAAATGATTTTGCCGGTGCGGAACGTGCAGGTCTTGTTCGGGCCGGTTGCCTTCTCGCAAAGGTAACTCATCCCCGCGTCAAACACCCGTGCGCCGCACTTCGGACATTTGCCGAGCGGCTCCTTGCCGGTGAAATCCAACGGCGCAGCGGCCTCGCCATATTCGTTTTTCTGGTCGTTGCCAAAATCGAACTCGATTTTGAACTCCGGCGTGAGTTTCAGCACCGCGGCGAATGGTTTGCCCTTTTTGCTGCGGAAACCCTGCAACGGCCCGATTTGTCTTTCACTGATGAGTTTCTCGACTTCCTCAATCTCAAACATCCGGCTGCACAGCGTTTTCCAGATCGAAAAATCGCACTTTTCATTGACGCATTGGAACTGCTTGTAATGCTCGTGCACTTCGCC
>JBEKJN010000138.1:0-7353 GCA_050011235.1 Verrucomicrobiota bacterium
TGCCATCCCGCCGGTCAACGACACTGACGTTTTCACGAACGACGTCGGCTTCATCGCCATCGTGGAAAACGACCGGCTCGCCGGCTACAACCTCGCCATCGGCGGCGGCATGGGCCGCAGTCACGGCAACGAAGCGACCTATCCGCGCCTCGCCGACGTGCTCGGATTTGTGACTCCGGAAAAAATCGTGGACGTTGTAAAAGCCGTGCTGACGATTCACCGCGATTTTGGCGACCGCACCGACCGCAAGCACGCGCGCCTTAAATACATCGTTCAGGAACGCGGCGTGGATTGGACACGCGCCGAAGTTGAGAAACGCGCCGGCTTCAAGCTCGGACCCGCCCGACCGTTCAAGTTCACGAGCACCGGCGACCTTTACGGCTGGCACAAGGCCGCGGACGGGAAATGGTTTCTGACGATTTTTGTCGAAACCGGGCGCGTCAAAGACGTGGAAGGCCGCCGTTTGAAAACCGCGTTGCGCCGGGTCGCCGAAAAATTTCCCCATCTCGAATTCCGTCTCTCGACGAATCAAAACATCATTCTGGCGAACGTCGCGGAATCCGACAGGGCCGGCATCAACGCGCTGCTCGCGGAACACGCCGTGAAGACTGAAAATCAGGCGAGCGTGCTGCACGCGGCGGCGATGGCCTGCCCTGCCCTGCCCACCTGCGGACTCGCGCTGGCCGAATCCGAACGCATGCTGCCCGGCCTCGTTGACCGCATTGAAAAACTTTGCGCCGAAGTCGGGCTGGCCGGACAGGAAATCATCATCCGCTCGACCGGTTGCCCGAACGGCTGCGCCCGGCCCTACATGGCAGAGATTGCGTTTGTCGGCAAGGCGCCGGGCCGTTACCAAATCTGGCTCGGCAGCGACGTGGCCGGCACGCGCCTCAATCGCGTCTGGAAAGACGTGGTCAAGGACGCGGACATCGAAAACGAACTTCGTCCCGTCCTCGCGCGCTACGCCAAAGAACGTAGCGCCGGCGAACGTTTTGGCGACTGGTGTGACCGCGTCTTTTTAAACGAGAAAATGAATTAACCACCAGGAAACAAAGCAACAAAGTCTCTTTGTTACTTGGTTGCTTCGTTGCTCAAAAAATGACCCCCGACCAAATCTCCAAAGCCAACGCCGGGTTGCGCAACAAATCGCCGCTCGAAATTGTCCGCTGGGCGATTGCGCAAGCCAAAGGCCGTGCCATCGTCTCGACGAATTTCCGTCCCTACGAAGCGGTGATTCTGCATTTGTGCGTTCAGGTGCAATCGGACATTCCGGTGCTGTGGGTTGACCACGGTTACAACCGCCCGGCGACCTACAAACACGCCGAGGAATTGAAAAAACTGCTCAAGCTGAACCTGAAACCGTACCTGCCGAAAATTTCCGCGACGCACCGTGATGCGATTTACGGCGAGATTCCGTCCATCGACGATGAGGCCGGTTTGAAACAATTCAGCGCGCTGATGAAGCTGGAACCGTTCCAGCGCGGCATGAAGGAACTCGCGCCAACGGTCTGGCTCACGGCGTTGCGCAAGGTGCAAAACCCGAACCGCGCCGGTTTGGACGCGGTTTCCGAGGACAAAAATTTTGGTGCATTGAAAGTCAATCCGGTCTTTTATTGGAGTGATGCGGACATGGAAAATTATTTGAAGCAGCACAACCTGCCGAACGAGTGGGATTATTACGATCCGGCCAAGGCCGACGAAAAGCGCGAATGCGGTTTGCACGCGGGCTGGGGTTCGCAGACTCTGGGGTCCGGCATTTAATATGAGGTTCCCGGATCTGGCGTCTTGAGTCTGGGACAAATAGAGTATGGGTGAACCTTTTGAAAATTCGGAAGCTTGGAAATCGGCGCGTGATTTGACCAATGAAGTTTACCGGTTTTGCCGCCGCGAGCCGCTGGCAAAAGATTTCGGCCTGCGCGACCAGCTTCAACGAGCAGCGGTCTCTGTCATGAACAATGTCGCCGAAGGTTGGGAGAGTATGCACGTTGCGGAAAAACGTCAGGCATATAACATCGCCCGCAAATCGTGTGGCGAAGTCCGCTCCATGGGCTATGTCTTGCTGGACAACAAATTTGTATCTGCAACCGACCAAGCAAATCTCCAACAGCTTTGCATTCAATCGGGCAAACTCATCAGCGGCTTGATTCGCTCAATAAACGATCGAGGATGAACCCCAGACCCCAGACCCCAGACCCCAGACGCCAGACCCTTTTGACATGAATTCATATCATCTCGATCACCTGCAGCATCTGGAAACGGAAGCGATCCACGTCATGCGTGAAGTTGTGGCGGAGTTCGAGCGGCCCGCCCTGCTCTTTTCCGGCGGCAAGGATTCCATCTGCCTTTTGCGCCTGGCGGAAAAGGCGTTTCGCCCGTCGGACATCCCGCTGCCGTTGCTCAATGTGGACACCGGTCATCATTTCCCGGAATTAAACGAATTCCGTGACCGGCGTGCGAAGGAACTCGGCGCAAAACTCATCGTCCGCAAGGTCGAAGACGCCATTGCCAAAGGCATCGCCGTGCCAAGGCCCGGCGAGGTCAGCCGCAACCAGCTGCAAATCCCCACGTTGCTCGCGGCGGTTGAGGAATTTCAATTTGATTGTCTGATTGGCGGCGCGCGGCGCGACGAGGAAAAGTCCCGCGCCAAGGAGCGTTTCTTTAGCTTCCGCGACAGCTTCGGACAGTGGGACCCCAAAAACCAGCGGCCGGAAATCTGGAATCTTTTCAATGCCCGCGTGAATCCCGGCGAGCACATGCGCGTCTTTCCGCTCTCCAACTGGACGGAAATGGACGTGTGGGAATATATCAAGCGCGAGAAGCTCGAAGTGCCGGGGATTTATTTCAGTCACTCGCGGAGATGCGTCCGCCGCAACGGCCAATGGTTGCCCGTGACCGGTTTGCTGCCGCCAAAGGAAAAAGAGCAGGTCAGGGAACTGGTCGTCCGGGTCCGCACCATCGGCGACATCATCAGCACCGGCATGGTCGAATCGCCGGCGGATTCCGTGGACGACATCATCGCCGAAATCGCCGCTGCGCGCGTGACCGAACGCGGTTCCCGCGCCGACGACAAGGCCAGCGAAGCGGCGATGGAAGACCGCAAGAAAGCAGGATATTTCTGACTTGGAGATCGGAGTTCGAAGATGGAAGATCGGTAAAAACATGGCAACACCCAAGACATTTGAAGATTTGGACGCATGGAAAGCGGCTCGCGAATTGACAAACGAAGCCTACCGACTGGCGCGGCGTGAACCCATGTCGCGGGATTTTGGGCTTTGCGACCAATTCAGGCGTGCGGCGCTTTCAGCGATGAACAACATCGCCGAGGGTTGGGAAAGTCTGCCTGTAGCTGAAAAGAAGCAGTTTTATAATTGGTCGCGTCGCTCTTGCGGAGAAGTCCGTTCCATGAGCTACGTATTGCTCGACAACAAATTCATTAGTCCCGAAGAACAACAAACTTTGTTAAGATTTTCCATCCGTACCGGCAAACTCGGGAGCGGCCTGATTCGCTCGCTCGACAACCGCAATTAAACCCAATCTCCTAACTTCCATCTCCCATCTCCTAAAAAAATGCCCCACACCCAACATCCAATCGAAATTTTGAGGTTTAACACCTGCGGCTCGGTGGACGATGGCAAGTCCACCCTCATCGGCCGTTTGCTTTACGATTCGAAGTCGCTGATGGAAGACCAGCTCGAGGCGCTCGAACGTTCCGCCGACATCACGGGCGGCGGGCAAATCAATCTGGCGAACCTCACTGACGGCCTGCGCGCCGAACGCGAGCAGGGCATCACGATTGACGTCGCCTATCGCTACTTCGCCACGCCCAAACGGCGGTTCATCGTCGCCGACACGCCCGGCCACGTGCAATACACGCGCAACATGGTCACCGGCGCTTCCACCGCAAATCTTTCCGTTGTCCTCGTGGATGCGCGGCAGGGCGTCAGTGAACAAACCCGCCGTCACACTTATCTCGCGGCGCTGCTGGGCATTCCGCACATCATCATCGCGGTGAACAAAATGGATTTGGTGGACTGGAGCGAGGAGCGCTTCTGGGAAATTCGCGACGAGATGGAGGATTTCATCCCGAAACTCGATGTGCTCCGCGACGTGAAATTCATTCCCCTCAGCGCGCTCAACGGCGACAACGTCGTCACCCCGTCGAACAAGATGCCGTGGCATCAAGGGCCGACGTTGCTCGGTCATTTGGAGACCGTCCATATCGCCAGCGACTGGAACCTGAGCGCCTTGCGTTTTCCGGTGCAATGGGTCAATCGTCCGAACAATCCGCGCGACCCAAAATTGCACGATTTCCGCGGCTTGAGCGGACAAATCGCCAGCGGCATCGTGCGCCAGGGCCAGGCAGTTGTCGTATTACCCATCGGTTTGAAAACCGCCGTCAAAGACATCTGGACTTGCGACGGCTCATTGGTTGAAGCGTTCTGCCCGCAGTCCGTCACGCTTTGTCTTCGGCACGACATTGACGTCAGCCGCGGCGACATGATTGTGGACCTGGAAAATCTGCCGGGGATGAGCGCCGATTTGCACGCGCGCATTTGCTGGATGCACCAGCGCCCGCTGCAGGAAGGCAAAAAGTTCTTCCTTAAACACACCGCGCAGACCGTTCAGGCCATCGTCACCGGCCTCGAAAGCCGCGTCAACATGGCCACGTTCGAACCCGAACCGGGGCCAAGTGAACTGGCGATGAACGATATCGGCGTGGTTCGCTTGAAAACCTCCAGGCCGCTCGTGTTCGACGGCTACAGCACGAACCGCCTCACCGGTTCCTTCATTTTGATTGAGCAAGGCACGAACGCCACCGTCGCCGCCGGGATGCTGACCGCGCCCACCGAAGCCGTGAAACCGGAATACTCCGACTTCGCGATTTGAAATCGCCCCATAAACGGAGCACGGAGCATCGCTCCGCAATCCGGACGACAGAGCCGGATGGCGCGAAGCAATGATTCGCGCTTCCCACCAAATTGACCCGCCACGAAATGGTGGCTTCATTTCCGATGCGTTCGTGTTTTCCTCCACTCTTCGAGTTTGGGCCAGGCTGATAGCTTTTGTTCCGGGCTGAAGGCGGAACTGGCTTCAATTTGTTGGACGATTTTTTTTGCCTAGAGATCGTCACCGCAATACCGGGCATACACTTCGGCCAGTGTCAGCCGCAAATCAAAATCCTGCGGCTGCTCCTTGATTCTTTGTTCCAGTATTTCGATGGCTGTGCCGAAATATCCCTGGGCCAGCAGTTCGTCAATGGATTCAGGTTGAACCGGAGCGTCCTCCGTTCGGGGTTTTTCCTGGTCCCACTCCCCGATGGAACGGCGCGCAAATTCAAGGTGGGCTGAGGGAAGATGAGGCTGTTGTTCAAGCACCCGCAGGACTTCCCCGGCCTTTTCCGGACGATGCAGGTCCTGCGCATAAAGCCGCATCAGCATTATCGCTGCATCCAAATTGCGCGGGTTTTGCGCCAGCAGCGAATTTAGAATCAGTTCAGCCTCCTGGAATCTTCCGTGCGAACGCAGGCCGTCCGCCTCGATCAGTGGCCTGGGTCTCCGAAAGTTCTGTTGGGGAACACCGAGATGTTCCAACACCATCTCCAACACGGACGGGTTGACGTCTCCCGTTTGCTTCAACATCTGGCATAATTGGATGGCCTTGTCCTTCTGGCCACTGCGCATCAAGCCGCCAATCACGTCCATCTCCCGCATTCCCATTTTAGGATCAAACTCACGGTCATCCTCGGGATCAATCATCCGGTGAAATCCACGCGCGAACAATTCACTGATGCAGCCGCACCAGATGATGGAAAGTGGCAGCGCGGATGCCAGATACGCCATTCCGCACACGCGATCATCGTAACGCCAGTATTGCCACAGACTCCAAAAAGCCGCTTCCACCAGAAACAAAGTGATGCCGCACCGGATGGACCGGCGGAGCGAATCCTGCCTTTCATTGTGCCCCGTCACCCTTGGATCGTAACCGCTCAACCACCAGGACACGTAAGCGGCGGATGCCAATACGACCAGGTTCGCAAGGATGAAGAACACGGCCCCAATCTCGGATTTCACGGTTCGGATGTCGAATCCGTTTTCACCACGGAATGATTGATGGGCGCATCCGCGCACTGCCCCGGAGCGCGGCTGTGTTGAAGACCAGCCGCAGCAGCTTCGCAAAACCTGCCTGCTGGAATACGCCTGATGTCACTTACCTTTTCATCGTGCTGCGGCTGGTGCCGTTGCACACAGCCGCGCTCCATTCTTATTGCGTCACTACCCTCGTTAATCCACAGATATCATCGCTTTCATGACGCCATCCTGGTAATTGGCCACCAGCTCGAAGGCTTGCCGGGTTTCTTCCAACGGGAAATGATGGGTCACCATCGCATCCATGTTAATCTGGCGTCGCTCCAGCAAATCAATCGCCTTTTGTGTGCAGTGGGCCTGCCGGCGTATGTTGATGACGGTGATTTCTTTTCGCCTCAATTCGTGGATAGGGAGGGGGATTTCGTCAATTTCGGGAATTCCGACAATCGCGAAGGTCCCGCCCGGTTTCAATAATTGCACAGCCTGGTCGTATGCTGCCTTGTCCCCGCTGCATTCATAAACGACATCCATCAACAGCGGTTCAAGGCTCGAGATTTCCTTAACCACATCCGTGCGCTCCGGATTGCCACACCATTTGGGATGTAATTTTTGCGAAAAGGCCAGACGTTCCGGGATTTTATCCGTGATATAAACATCGCCGGCATTTTTCGCGCGCAAAGCATGGAAGACGGACATGCCGATGGGACCGGCGCCAAGAATGGCAACACTGGCCTTGGCCGGGAGATGGGAGCGTTCGACCGCATAGACGGCGATGGCCAGCGGTTCGGACAAGGTCGCCTGCTCAAACGTCGTGTCGTCATTGATCGGGAAACAACAAATTTCGGGAAGCACGAGGTACTGGCACAGGGCGCCTTCCAATTGTTTCGGGCAGCCCAGGAAGAGCAGCTCGCGGCAGGTGTTTTCCCTTCCAGCCCGGCATTGATCGCAGTGCCCGCAATACACCGCCGGGTCAATGGCAATTCTCTGACCGGGTTTCACCCGGGTCACCTTTTTCCCCGTCTGCTCGACGATGCCGGCCGCCTCATGCCCGACGGTGAAGGGAAATTGAATAATCTGGGAGCCGATTCTGCCGGTGGTGTAATAATGAATGTCCGAACCGCAGACGCCCACGGTTTTTATCCGGATGAGCACATCGGTGTCCCTGGCAATTTTGGGTTCCGGCACCTGTCGGATTTCGAATTGTCTGATTCCGGTGAGTAAAGCGGCTTTCATGGCGCTGGCTGGCGGCTTTCTGGTATAAAATTTT
>JBEKJN010000139.1:0-7255 GCA_050011235.1 Verrucomicrobiota bacterium
CGGCCCGAGGAGGTCACCGACATGGAACGCACCTGCAAAGGCGCGGAAGTGATTTCATCCACGTTCGACGAACCGCCGGAACGCCACGTGCAGGTGGCCGAAATGGTCATCGAAAAGGCGCGCCGCATGATCGAACACAAGCGCGACGTAGTGATTTTGCTCGATTCCATCACGCGCCTCGCCCGCGCCTACAACACCATCCAGCCGCACTCCGGCAAAATCCTGTCGGGTGGCGTGGACGCCAACGCGCTGCACAAGCCGAAGCGGTTCTTTGGAGCGGCGCGCAACATCGAGGAAGGCGGTTCGCTCACCATCATAGCCACCGCGCTGGTGGACACCGGCAGCCGCATGGACGAAGTCATTTTTGAAGAATTCAAGGGCACCGGCAACATGGAGGTGCATCTGGATCGCGCGCTGGTGGACCGCCGCATTTTCCCTTCCATCAATGTCGAGATGTCCGGCACGCGCAAGGAGGAACTGCTCTACCATCCGGACGAACTGAACCGGATTGTCCTGCTGCGCCGCGCGCTCACCGGTGTGCCGCCCGTCGAGGCGATGGAACTGCTGTTGGGCAAGTTGAAAAAAACCAAGAGCAACATCGAGTTCCTCCTGAGCATGACCGTGAGTTGAATCCGGCGTGTTCCTGATTTGCCGCGGTTTTCGTTGCCAAAACTCCATTTCGTCCTGAATTGACGCAGTTTGTTTGCGCTTGACGGGTTCAAGGCAACTTCTTAAGCTATCCCCCAAGAACGGTAAAGTTTGCTGGTTCATCCAGCGCGCCAAAGTCGGAAGATGTCCATCTCCGACTTTTTTGTTCCCCGAGCGGGAACGCCGTCGAGCATATGAATGCGGATTTTCTGGCAGTTCTGGAATTTTGGGAGCGCGAAAAGGGCATCAATCGTGATGTCCTCGTCGGCGCTGTCCAGGAGGCGTTGTTGTCCGCCGCCAAGAAGGCGGTCGGCGCGGCGCGCGAATTGCGCGTCGAGATAGACCAGAAAAACGGCGACATCAAGGCGTTCGCCAAGCTCATCGTCTCCGACAAGGTCATTTCCAAACATGACCAGATTTCCGTCTTCGACGCGCGTCGCATCAAGCCCGGCGCCCAAATCGGCGACGAAATTGAAAAGGAAGTCACGCCGACCGGCTTCGGGCGCATTGCCTCGCAATACGCCAAGCAGGCGCTCATGCAGAAAATCCGGCAGGCGGAAAAGGCGCTCATTTTCACCGAATTCAAGGACCGCGTCGGTGACATTGTGAGCGGTTCCGTGCGGCGGTTTGAGCGTTCGGACGTGATTCTGGATTTGGGCAAATACGAGGCACTGCTGCCGAACCGCGAGCGCGTGCCCACCGAGGAATATCAGGTGGGCGAACGCATTCGTTGCTACGTCAAGGCGGTCGAACTAGGCCCGCACGGACCGGAAATCATTTTGTCCCGCGCCGACCCGCGCTTCGTCATCAAACTCTTTCAGCTTGAGGTTTCGGAAATCAATGACGGCACGATTGAAATCAAAGGCGTCGCCCGTGAACCGGGTTTCCGCACGAAGATGGCCGTCTATTCGCGCGACAACAAGGTGGACCCCGTCGGCGCGTGCGTCGGCATGCGCGGCCAGCGCGTGAAAAACATCGTCCGCGAACTCAACAACGAAAAAGTGGACGTCATCCCTTGGTCGCCGGACGTCAGGACGTTCATCACCAACGCGCTCGCGCCGGCCAAGCTCAAGAGCTTTGAATTGGATGAAGCCCGCAAGCGCGCAAAAATCCTGGTGGCGGAAGATCAATTGTCGCTGGCCATCGGCAAGCGCGGCCAGAACGCGCGCCTGACGGCCAAGCTCACCGGCTGGGAAGTGGACATTGACGCCGAGCAGGTCGTCACAAAGGGTTTCGAGGAAAAAGTCGCCGAAGCCGTCGAGTCGCTCGCGGTCATTCCGGGAATTTCGCGCGAGCAGGCCGATGCGCTGGTGCATGCCGGTCTGACGCGGCTGGAGGATTTGTTGTCGGCGGATGAAGGCGATTTGAGCAGCATTCCGCAGGTTGGCGAACAGGCGGCGGAAATTTTGAAGGCGGCGCGAGCCGAAGCCGAACGCCACACGTTGAAAATCGGCGAGCCGCCGGCGAATCCCGACACGCGTGTCGGGGTGAACAGTTGAAATTTATGACGCAGACCGAAACAGCGTTTGGAAACGCGCGTTAGCCATGACGGCCTTTCGCACATTCCGGTCGGCGGCGGTGAAAATTTATGCCCGTTCGCATTTACGACATTTCGAAGAAGCTTGGCTTGGACAACAAGGCGATTCTCGCCAAAGCCAAGGCGCTGGGCATTACCGCCGCCAGGGTCCCGTCCAGTTCGCTCGATAAAATCAGCGCCGAGTTCCTCGAAGAGGAGTTGTTCAAGGATCACCCCGAGATCGCCGCCAAATTCAAGGCTCCTCCGGCACCCGCCGTGGAAGCGCCCAAGCCGCCGCCGGTCGAGGAAAAAATTGTCGTCATCACCGCACCGCCGCCCGAACCGCCCCAGCCGGAAATCAAACCTGAACCGCCGCCGGTCATCGAAGCGCCCAAGCCGCCGCCACCGCCGCCCAAACCGGTCGGCCCCAAAATCGGCGACAAAGTCGGATTTATTCAGTTGCCGCAGAAGCCATCGCCGAAAATCAGCGAGAAAGCCGGCCCGGCCAAATTGCCGTCAAGATCGGCGGCGCCAGCCAGATCGGGCGGCAGACCCGCCGCGCCACCGCCGCAAAGAGAGGACCGCAAAGCACCGGCTCCTCCGCCGCAGCCGAAGTTTGTCGCGCCGGCGAGCGCCGAGGTCATCGTCATCAAACCGCCGATTGTCGTCCGCGAGCTGGCCGCGCAGCTCAAGCAAAAGCCGTTCAAGATCATCGCCGATTTGATGGAGTTGGGCGTTTTCGCCAATGTAAACCAGGCGATTGACGAAAAAATCGCCCAGCAGCTTTGCGCCAAATACGGTTTCCGGTTTGAAGTGGAAAAACGCGAGCGCGGCGGCGGGGTTGTCCACGCGCCGGTCAAGAAAGTCGAACTCGACGTGGAGGACAAACCGGAGCAACTCAAACCGCGCGCGCCGGTCGTCACCATCATGGGCCACGTTGACCACGGCAAAACGACGCTGCTCGACGTCATCCGCCAATCGAACGTCGCGGCCGGCGAGGCCGGCGGCATCACGCAGCACATCGGCGCCTATACTATTTCCGTGCCGCACCCGGAACGCAAAAAGGAACTGGCGCAAATCACGTTCCTCGACACGCCCGGCCACGCGGCGTTCAGTTCGATGCGCGCGCGCGGCGCGAACGTCACGGACCTGGTGGTGCTGGTCGTGGCGGCCAACGACGGCGTGATGCCGCAGACGCTGGAGGCGCTCAACCACGCCAAGGCCGCCAAAGTCCCGATTCTGGTCGCGGTCAACAAAATGGACCACCCGAACGCAAATGCGTTGAAGGTCCGCCAGCAGTTGCAGGACAAGGGCCTGGTGCCGGACGATTGGGGTGGCGACACGATTTTCGTGGACGTTTCCGCGCTCACCAAACAGGGCGTGGACAAATTGCTGGAGATGATCCTGCTTCAGGCCGAGTTGCTCGAACTCAAGGCGAATCCCGACCGCCGCGCCAAGGGCAACATCATCGAATCCGGTGTTGAGCCGGGTGGCCCGACCGCGACCGTGCTCGTGCGCAAAGGAACCTTGCGCCTTGGTGACATCCTTTTGTGCGGCGAGTTTTACGGCCGCGTCCGCGCCCTCATCAACGAGGAGGGCGACCGCCTCAAGGAGGCCGGGCCTTCGGTGGCCGTGAAGGTGCTCGGCTTGAACGGCGTGCCGGAAGCGGGTCTGGAGTTCAGCGTGGTCGAGGACGAAAAGGCCGCGCGCGAACTGGCCGAACAACGCGCCCACGAAATCAAAACCCAGGATTTGGAGAATCGCTCAAAGGTCACGCTGGAAAACCTGTTCGCCTCGCTGGCAGCGGCGCAAAGCAAGGTGCTCAAGGTCGTCGTTAAAGCCGACACGCAAGGCTCGGTGGAGGCCATCGTCGAGGCGCTCAAGAAAATTGAGGCGGAAAAAGTTTCGCTCGAAATCATTCACAGCGATGTCGGCACCATCACCGAAAATGACGTGGCTTTGGCGTCCGCGTCCGCCGCCGTCATTCTCGGCTTTCACGCGCGGTTGGACAACACCGCCGCCGAAAAGGCGAAGCATGAAGGTGTGCAGATCAAGCTGTATGCGATCATTTACGAGCTGATTGACCAGGTGAAGGAGGCGATGGCCGGGCTGCTCGAACCGGTCGTCAAGGAAAACATCATCGGCTCGGCGGAAGTGCGGCAGATTTTTGAATTGTCCAAGGGGGCGCCGGTCGCCGGTTGCATGGTGGCCAGCGGTCGCATCGTCAAGGGCAAAGTTCGTGTGCGCCGGCGCAAGGACGTCATTTACGAAGGCATCGCGCAATCGCTGCGCCGGTTCCAGGATGAAGTCAACGAGGTCCGCGCGGGCATGGAATGCGGCATTCGCATTGAAGGTTACAGCGAATTTCAGGTCGGCGACACCATCGAATGTTACACGATTGAAAAGGTGGCCGCGAAATTATGAACTAACAAAACAAATGGAGTATTGGAGTAATGGGGTTTTCCCAACACCCAACACTCCAATTCTCTCCAATCCCCCATGTCATCCCTCCGACTCCAACGCGTGCGCGAACTGTTGAAGCGCGAAATCGGCGAGGCCGTCCGGCGTGAATTCCACGTCAACGAGTGCGGGTTGATTTCAGTCAACGACGTGGACGTGGCGGGCGACCTCAAGTCCGCGACCGTCTTCGTCAGCATCCTCGGCAATCCCGACCAGCAGAAGCGCGGCTTTCAGATGCTCAACGACCATCGTATCCGCATCCAGGGGCTGGTCGCCCGCGCCATCGTCCTGAAATACACGCCGAAGCTGAAATTTGCCTTCGACGATTCCATCGTGCGCGGCAACCGTGTGCTCCAGATCATCGAGGAGCTGGAAAAAAGCGCGCCGGAGGGTGATGTTGATCAGCCGTGAAAAGTTACCCGAAAATCATTGACCGCATTCTTGCAGTCATCCGCGAGAACAAAACCTTTTGCATTGTCGGGCATATCCGGCCCGATGGCGACTGCGTCGGCTCCCAGCTTGGACTGGCGCTCGTGTTGCAAAGCGAGGGCAAAAAGGTCGTTTGCTGGAACGAGGATCCCGTCCCGCAAAAATATAAATTTCTCGATGCCGACGGATTGTTCCAACAACCGAAGCACGGCCTGAAATTCGACTGTGTCATCGCCGTCGACTGCGCGAGCTTCGAGCGTCTCGGGAAAGTCGGCGAGTGCATTGCGCAGCGGAAAATTTTCATCAACATTGACCATCACGAAAGCAACACGCGCTACGCTGACGTGAACTGGGTGTCCGCGCGCGAACCTTCCTGCGGCGAACTGATTTACCGTCTGCTCAAGGTCGCGCGCTGGCCGATCACCAAGCCGATTGCCGACTGTCTGTTCACCGCCATTTCCACCGACACCGGTTCATTCCAATATGCCACGACGCGGCCCGGCACGTTCCACGCCGGCGCGGAACTCGTTACGCGCGGCGCGAACCTCGCCAAAATTTGTGACGAGGTTTATCAGTCGTATCCGTTGTCGCGCGCCCGGCTGCTCAAGCACATTTACAGCAAATTCCGGCTCACGCACGACGACCGTATCGCCTGGTTCTGGTTGAAGAAGGGCGATTTCGCGCGCACCGGCGCGGAAAGCGACGACACGGAGGGGTTGATTGACCACATCCGCGCCATTGAGCCGGTCGTCGTCGCCTGCGTGTTCGAGGAACTTGAACCCGAACTGACCCGTATCAGCCTCCGTTCCAAAAATGACAAGGTGAACGTGAACGAAATCGCCGCGCAATTTGGCGGTGGCGGCCATCCGGCGGCGGCGGGCGCGCGCATTCCGGGCAAGCCGCTTTCGGTGCAACGCAAGGTGATTGCCGCCATCAAGCGCGCTTTGAATTCCGCAAGATAGCTTGGAAACAAAATTAATTTCGGAACATAATAGAAAAACGAGGCTTACAACTATTATATCTGTCATCGTGCTAAACTTGATAACGCTGACATGTGTCGCGGGTATTGGAAGTGCTTTCAATATGTATAGAACCGGACAAATAACTGGACGCATAACATGGTGGGATGGAGTAGTTACAATTTGTGGTGGGGGCGGTCTTGCTCTCGTTTGCGGGTTTGTGGTCGCCAGATTCATGCGCCGGATGCTTTCGGTTAGAAGAGTTTTGTTGTTTGAAGACGATAGAATTGGAGTCGTCACTTGGCGGGGAAAAATATTCACAGCGAAACTGCCGGATAATATCGAATATGTGGTGAGAACCGGGACCGATTTAACTGTTGCGCTTCAAATTGAAAACCGACACTTCTTGGTTGATAGCGAGCAGTTTTTAGAAAAAGACCGCATCAACGAATTTTTGCTGCCTTATTATCACACTCAAGCCAAATGAAAAGCATGGCTGCAATCGTTATTAATTGCCAACGTGCCATTTTCGTGCCATGCTTGTGCCATGAACACCATCATTGAGCCGGACAAGCAGAACCGGATTGTCCTGACGCGCGAGATCAGGAACGCGGCGGGTTTTCAATCAGGCGAACCGTTGCAAATCACCGCCTCGCCGGGACGGGTTGTGCTGGAGACGCGCCCGCAAAAGCGCGGACGGTTGGTTCGCAAGGGAAAATTGCTGGTCTGGACGGGAGAGGTGCCAGCCATTCCGCTGGATGAAGCCGTGCGAAAAGCCCGCCATTATCAGCGATGAAGGATTATTTCGATTCCTCAGTGCTGGTCGGCGCGGTTTTGGCCCGGCATCCACAGCACAAAATCTGCGCGGAGTTGTTTGAAACCGTGCCGGGCAAAATCACCTGCGCGCACGCGCTGGCTGAAGTTTTTGCCACCCTGACCGGCTCTTACAAGGTTCCCAATGACATCGCTGCCACGCAAACCTTGCAATTGTGCGATTCCCTGGACGTCTCGCCGCTGACGATGGAAGACTATAAAACGGCAATTGCAGAAGCGCGCCAGCGCGGAGTCATGGGTGGAGGATTATACGATTCGCTTCACGCCGTTTTTGCGCGTCGGCGGGGCGCAAAAAGAATTTTCAGCTTGAACGCAACCGACTTCAAACACGTCGCGCCCGACCTCGAAATTGTCATTCCCTGAACCATTGATTTTTCATGCAAGAATTTTCCCCGCTCGACGGCGCCAT
>JBEKJN010000140.1:0-7217 GCA_050011235.1 Verrucomicrobiota bacterium
GGTCTTTTTGGTTGCCCTGTTTTCTGACTCGCGTGGCGGCGAAGGCTTCGAGTTCGCGGAACGCAATGCGCGTGGCCTCCTCATGCGCCGTCACCAGCCGTTCATCAGCCAGCGTCACCGCCAGGACCGAAACCGATTTCGGCGCGGAACAGGTGAAATCATAAAATACCCGCCGCTGGCCCTCCCTCAGTTGCCGCTGCGTCAGCCGTTCGCCGGTTGCAGGATTTTGATTTTCGCACAGCCCATGAAATTGTTCGCGGGTGACAGCGTTCTTCAATCCCAACCGTTCCGCGCCCGCGCCGATCCACTGGCCGGGACGGATTTCCCCCGCCGCGTAGTAATCATTCTGCGACAAGTGTTCGTCGAAGTAACTCTCGGCATCGCCCAGATTTTTTTGCGCAACGGCAGTGAACATATACAGTCAGGTTATCGAACGCCCGGCCCTGGTGGGTGTGCGTCACACTCAATCTGTATTTCCGCCAATTCAGTCATGCCGGGCAGTTTGCCTGAATCGTTTCCCGCGCGGGTGTAGCTGATACACCAAATGCAAGCCTCCATCGGTTTGCTCCCGCCCGACGATCACAACCGCACGATGCCACCGCGGTTTTCAACGGTTGATCAGAGTTTGGCAGGAAACCGTGTTTCCGAACTCCGTCCGCGCGAACAAATTGCTGACGGCGCGGCGCGGATGCGCTACGCTCACCGCGTCAGTTGAATCAATCGCCCATGCCAACCGAAGCCGACGCTAGAATTGTGGTTGACCGCCTCTTGCGCGAGGCGGATTGGGACATTGAGAACAAGTCGGTCGTCTCCACGGAAGAAGCCGCAGCGGATGGCCGCGCTGATTACCTCCTGAAAAATTCCCGCACGCGGCCACTGTGCGTCGTCGAAACGAAACGGTTTTCCATTGATCCATACTCGGCGAAGACGCGGACCAAGGAATACGCCGTCAGTCTCGGCGCTCCGTTCATCATCTTGAGCAACGGGCGCGAGCATTACTTCTGGGATTACGAGAACGGCGACGCGCGGCCTATCATCGGTTTTCCCACGCAGGCCGACCTCGAAAGCCGCGCCAATCTCCGCCAGCACCGGCAGGGCGACCTGGCAACTTCCATCCGGGCAGTGCCCATGCCGACGCATTTTCGTTTCAAGGGCGAAGACATTGAGGCGCGGCCCTATCAAATCCGCTGCCTCAAAGCCACCGATGAGGCGCTGATTGCCGGGCGGCGGCGGATGTTGTTGGAGAAAGCGACCGGCACGGGCAAAACGCTCACCATCGCCATGCTCATAAAACGGTGGATGCAGGCGGCCGTGATTTCGCGCGTCCTGTTCCTGGCCGACCGCATTGAACTGGCGCGACAGGCCAAGCAGGACACATTTGACGACTACCTCCGCGAATATCCATCCACGCTGCTTTTCGGCGGCAAAAAATCGCTCGAAGGCCAAATCGTCGTCGGCACGCTGGACACAATTGCCGGACAGCTTGGGCCGGGCGGTTTCGGCCATGCCTATTTTGATCTCGTTATCACGGACGAGTGCCATCGCTCCATTTACAACACGCACCGCGCGACGCTGGCGCACTTTGACGCCATCCATATCGGCCTGACCGCCACGCCGAATCCCGGCGAACTCCATTGGGTGAGCGAACACGAACGCCAGCTCATCCGCAGCACCTACATGTTTTTCGATTGCTGGGACAGCGCCGCGCAGGAAGGCCGCCCGACCTTCGCCTATACCATCCGCGAGGGCATCAAGGAAAAATATCTCGCCGACTACAAAATTTATTCCGCCGAATCCGTCCTCACCTTCGAGGGCACGGACTGGGAAGACGAGGAAATCGGCTTTGGCGATTGGGGACGCACCGCCGAGAGCGAAGACCGGCTCAAGCTCATCGTTGATGAATACTTCCGCGTCGAGGAAGAGCGCCCGCAGCCGCACCCGCGCAAAACCATCGTTTTTGCCGTCAGTGAAAAACAGGCGGTGATGCTGGAAAGGCTGTTCAATCAGCTTCTCCCCGATGCCGCGTGCCTGCGCATCGCCCAGCAGACGAACCGTTCGCCCGCCGAAGTCCGCCAAAGTTTCGCGCAGAAAATCACCTGCTACTCGAACAATGGCAATCCCAGACCCATCATTGATCGCTTCAAGTTCGACCCGCTGCCCATCATTGCGGTTTCGGTGGACATGCTCGACACCGGCTACGACCACAAGGAAATTGAAAATCTTGTGATGCTAAGGCCAACCGCATCCGCCATCAAATACGCGCAGATGCGCGGGCGTGGCAGCCGCTTGTGTCCGCGTATCGGCAAAACCTCGTTTCTGATTTACGATTTCGTCGGCAACCATGCACGGTTTAACGACCCCGGCGCGCAGTATCACCGGCCAAAACAAGTCGGCAAACGTCCGCAGGCAGGCGGCCCTGAACCCGAACCCGGTCCTGAACCAACGCCCCCGCCGCCACCCGGCCCGCCGCGACCGCCGCGCGAATTTACCGTCATCCCGATGGGCGCAAAGGAGGATTCGATTCGCCGCCGCGAACTGATTCACGTCGGCCCGGAGGGTATGGCGATTGACCGGAAGACGTATCAGGACGGCTGGTTCAAGCGAATTCAGGAATTGCGCGACACCGATCCTGCTGTCCGCAAAATCATGGCAGGCGAATTCCTGACCGAGAACGAATGGGAGGAACTGGCCCACAAACTCAACTCGCCGGAATTTTGGTTCGACGAACCCGCGCTCCGCAAAGCCTTCGAGCAACCGTCCGGCTCGTTGTCTGATTTCATCCGTGCCGCGCTCGGCTTGTATGAACTGCCCACGCGCCAGCAGCGTGTCGAGCGCGCCTTCAATGCCTGGGTGTCCGAACATTCCAGCAGCATCAATCCCGACCAGGCCCGGCTTTTGAGCCTGTTGCGCAACGTCGTGGCCGCCACCGTGAGCGAGACGAAATACGTTGCGCTCGACCCCAGCATTTTCACTCATCCGCCGTTCACGTTCCAAGGCGGACGCGCCCGCGCCGAAGCCATTTTTGGCCGCGACCGTCTCACCGCCATCATGCAGGAATTAAACGACCTCATTGCCGCCGCATAATTTCATGGATAACGCCTCGCTCCAAAATCTGCTCAAACGCCTCTGCAAAGTGATGTGGGAAGCCAACGTCACCAACCCCATCACCTATGTCACGCAGATTTCCTACCTGCTGTTTTTGAAGATGCTCGAAGAAATGGACACCGAGCAGACCGACAACGCCCGCCGCCAGTCCATTTTTACTCAAGTGAAGATCGGCGGTGACAAAGTGGATTTTGGCAAACTCCGCTGGTCGGTGCTCACGTCCGACCCCGACAACGGGCGGATGCTCGAAACGCTCCGCACCCTGCTCCCAAAACTCGCGCTGCATCCTGCGCTTTCGCCCGCCGCCCACGCCTTGTTTGAAGATTCCGCCATCGTCATCCCGGACGGCGCGACGCTGCGCAAGGCCGTGGACACGCTCAAAGGCCAGAATTTGCTGAGCGAGGATGCCGACGTGAAAGGCGACCTGTTTGAAATCCTCGTCAACGACCTCGGCAGCCAGAAAAAAGCCGCGCAGTTCCGCACGCCGCGCCATCTCATCCGCGTCATCGTTGAAATGGTAAATCCGCAGATCGGCCAGACCGTGTGCGACTCCGCCGGCGGCACGGGTGGATTTGCCATCGCCGCCTACGAACACATTTTGCTGGCGAACAGCTCGCCGGAATTTATCCGCGAAGTGCCTGCGCCCTACGGCCTGCCGGTCAAGCGCGGCATGGGCGACCGCCTCAAGCCGTCGCAGTGGAAATTTTTGCAGGCCGGCACGATTCACATTTTCGAGGCGGACAAGGACATCATCCGCATGGCGGCCATGAACGCCGTGCTGCACGGCTTTGACCAGTCGCCCATCGTGCGGCGCGATTCCATCGGCGGTGGTGAGGACAAATGGGATGAAGTGCAGTTCGATTGCATTTTGGAAAACCCGCCGTTCTCCGGCGCGTCGCAATCACCGAAGCGTTCCCTGCGCGTCGAGAAAGGCGAAAAATACGTTTTGTTTCTGGCTGCCGCAATCCGCAGCCTGCGTCCCGGCGGACGTGCAGGCATTGTTCTACCCAACGGCATTTTGTTCGGCGACACAAACGCGCACGTCGAAGTGAAAAAACGCCTGCTTGCCGAGTGCGATTTGCAGGCAGTTGTCACGCTGCCCAAGGGAATGTTTGAACCTTACACGCCAAACAACACCTGCTTTCTCATTTTTCAAAAGACGGGACGACCTACAAAAGAGACGTGGTTTTACAATGTTCAAGGCGATGGATCATCGCTGACAAAAGCACGCAAGTTCGGCTCACAATTTCGCAACGACTTTCCTGACCTGCTTAAAAAATGGCCGAAACGCCAGATCGCCGATGGCGTGGCATGGCGCGTGCCTGCTGAAAAAATCATCGCCGCCGACTACAGCCTTGCGCTCGCTAATCTTGGCCTCGTCGAGCCGGAAAAAATGGATCACGCCGAGCCAGAGGAAATTCTCTTATCCATCGCCAATAAAGAGCAAGAGATTTTGGACGTTATCCGAGAAATGCGAACTGCTTTGGCTGCTGAATGAAAAAGTGGAAAAGAACTGCGCTGGGCGATGACGGACTTTTGCTGATTGTCCAATCGGGCTATGCCTGTGGTCAAAAAGATGTCGCCAACGGTGTGCCGCATCTGCGGATGAATAATGTGTCCAAGGACGGACGACTCGACATGGCACTGATCCGACGAGTGCCCCATGAAATCGCCAAAAAACAAAACCGTTTCTTGACGCGCGGCGATGTGATTTTCACCAACACAAACAGCACCGCCCTTGTCGGCAAGACTTGCGTCTTTGATGGTTGGAGTGAGCCGTGTGCGTTTAGCAACCACTTAACGCAGCTTCGCCCAAATCCAGACCGCCTCATTTCAGAGTGGCTTTTCTTATGTCTTCACGACCTTCGGTTGCGTGGCTTCTTCGCAACGAATTGCACTGAGTTCATTGGCCAGTCGGCGTTCATGAAAGATGCGCTGCTCGCGGTTAATATCCCCATTCCGCCACTGGCAGAGCAGAGGCGGATTGTGGCACGGGTGGAAGCCTTGACGGATCGTTCCCAAAAGTTGAGCGGGCTAAATTCATCGTTGGTTGAAGACATGACCCGCCTCCTGCGCGCTGAATACAAACGCATCACCGAGGGCGCACCGACCAAGCCATTTAGCGACGTTGCAAAACTCGTTCGCCGATGGGTCAAAACCAAGCCCGACCAAAATTATCCAGAAACCGGCATCCGCAGTTTTGGCAAGGGCACATTCCACAAACCCGCACTCACCGGCGAGCAGCTTGGGACAAAACGCATCTGCCGCATCAAGGCGGGTGACCTTGTGTTTATGAACGTGTTCGCCTGGGAAGGTGCCATCGCCGTCGCGCAACCGGAAGACGATGGCCGCGTGGCATCGCACCGTTTTATGATGCACGAAGTTGTGCCGGATCAGGCGACCGCAGAATTTCTGTGCCACTATTTTCTGACCGAACGCGGCTTGGAACAAATCCGGGGCGCGTCGCCCGGTTCAGCCGGAAGAAACCGGACGCTGGGCATCACGAAGCTCGAAAAAATTCCCGTGCCCGTGCCGCCGATAGAAGACCAGCGCCGGTTCGCCAAATTGCGGAAGCTCTATTTTCTATTGCAGCGGTTGCATCGGGAAGCGGAAATGGAGTTGGCGTCATTCACGCCCGCGCTGCTGGCCAAAGCCTTCCGGGGAGAATTGTAACGATGGCGACGCACCCTACATTTCCAGCAGCGGAGCTTGAAAGTGTGTGCCGGGTGCTGGCAGATACAGGCAACGGCTTGAGCGGTTCGGAGATTGGTCGCCTGCTCGCGCAACAGGGAATCGCAGACCCCGCCCCTGACCTCACCAAATGGAAGCGGCTGTCATTGGCTTTGGGCCAACAACAGCAGCGGGACGGATGCGGCAACCGCGTCGTGAGCTTCATCCTCGAAGCCATGAAGCCAGTGCGTTATGTGGGGAAAACTGAAATCTTTGAAGCGCGGCGTGTCGAATTAAACCATGTGCTGATCTTCAAGGGCCTTGAACTCGGCAGGGATGGTCAATTACGCCCACGCGAGGCGGCCAAGACGCTGACAGAAGCCGACCAGCGTGCCGGACGTTTGCGCGCAGAACTACTCAAACGCAACGTCCATCCCGACGTTTTGCGTTTTTGCCGGTCTGAACTGCTACAAGAAAACTGTTTTCACGCCGTTCTGGAGGCAACCAAGAGTGTCGCCGACAAAATCCGCACGAAGACCGGTTTGACTGGCGACGGGCAGGAACTGGCCGATGCAGCACTGGCACTTGGCAAGACGGGGATGCCATTCCTCGCCTTCAACAGCCTGCAAACAGAGTCGGAGCAGTCGGAGCAGAAGGGACTGCTAAACCTCATGAAAGGCATGTTCGGAACTTTCCGTAACCCCACCGCCCACGCGCCGAAGATTTCGTGGAACATGACCGAGCAGGATGCACTCGACCTGCTCACGATGGCTTCATTTTGTCATCGCCGGTTGGACAGCGCAGCCAGAACACCGAGGACGGCATGAAACCCAGACAGAACCATGCTGACGAATTGCAGCAGTTGGGCAATGGCGTAAAAACACCAAAGGGTGTTTCCAACTGACGTGAAATCCGGCGCTTTGACTGACCGGCTTTGCTCGTGCCTCACAAACCGGCCAGACAAATCGCCTCCTCGCTGAAACCTAGACGGTCACGCACTCATCGGTCGTTCTAAAACCGCGCTCCACTTCGCCGTCGTCCGTTCATGCCACTTCCGACCTGCTCCGTTTCGCTGCCGGTTTCAGAACGCCCGTTCAGTGCGTCCATCATCATCCAATTCGATACGTTCAGCCGAACGTGATTCTGACGGCTTTCTGAAACTTGAAAGCCTTGATTTTTTTCGAGACACCATCCCCTACCAAAATCGGTAGTGAAAAATGCAACCAGAAACCAGGCAACTAAAAGCGACGAAAAGCGACAACGCATTTGTCACTTTTCGTCGCATCCGCTCCTGACATTTCGTCGCTGCTCGCCGCTTTCCGTCACTTGAATTTGTCGCCATTCGTCGCCCTTTGCCGCTACACGCGGCGTGATTTCATCTCACTTTAACTTTCACCTGCTCTCATCCACCGTTTTTCGTTATTGGGCTATTCTGTCCAGCG
>JBEKJN010000141.1:0-7195 GCA_050011235.1 Verrucomicrobiota bacterium
CGACGCTGCACGCCGGTTACGCGCGTTACTTCACGCCGCCGCCGCTGGAAAACGTGCCCGCGGGCGATGTGGCGGCATTCAATGGCACGGCCAACGAATCCCCCGCCGGTCCCAACGCGCCGGACGATCCCGTCAAGGCCGAGCGTGCGAATTATTTCGACGCCGGCATCAGCCAGAAACTCGCGCCCGGATTGCAGGTGGGCGTGGACGGCTACTACAAGACCGCCCGCAATCAGCTTGACGACGGATTGTTCGGGCAGACGCTCATCCTCTCGGCGTTCAACTATGCCAAAGGCTTGGTCTATGGAGTGGAATTCACCGGCAGCTACAACAAAGGCGGCTTCTCCACCTACGCCAACCTCGCCTACTCGGTGGCGCAAGGCGAAGACTGGAATTCAGCACAATTTCAGTTCGATCCGGCGGACTTGGCTTACGTCCAAAATCACTGGATCTACCTCGACCACGATCAACGGGTCACCGGCTCGTTCGGCGCCTCGTATCTCTGGAAGGAATCAGACTGTAGCAGCACACGCATGTACGTGGACGCGCTTTACGGCAGCGGATTGCGGACTGATGCCACTGCCTCCGACGGCTCAAATATTCCCAACGGCGGGACGGTTCCGGCTTATTGCTCGGTCAACCTCGGCGCGGAACAAAGTTTCAAAGTTGGCAGGGGCCAATTGTTGAAAGCCCGGCTTGATGTTGTGAATGTGACCGACAATAGTTACGAACTCCGCAGCGGCACCGGCGTCGGCGTCAATGCCCCGCAATACGGCGAGCGCCGCGGGTTCTTCGGCTCGGTCAGTTACGTCTTCTGAAAAGTTCCTCCCATGAAAAACACCGATGCAAATCGAATCTTGCCCGGCTACGAGTTGAAAGACGAGCTGGCCCGATTCAGCCTGCCATCGGCAAACCGGGACGCGAACCTCAAGCTCGCCTGGGCGAATTCGGTTTGCATCCTTTTTCTCCTGATTGGTGTTTTCGGCGCCAGACTCGGTTTGATTGCCATCAAACCGGTCCCGCCCATCCGCGAAGAGATTCCCGTTGTCATCCAGCCGACGGTGTTGCCGCCGCAGGCAACTGCCGTGAGGAAAGAGCAAATGGCGGAAGAAAACAATCAGCCGCGGGTCCTCGTCGCCCTGCCGAACGCGCCGAACATCAACTTCGGGGTGCCGACCGTCGGCACGCTCGTGGCGCCCGCCGCGCTCGCGTCCCCGCCGCGGGAAGCCCCTGTGCGTATTGGTTCTCTCAACAACACCGGCGCGGGCGGCGAACGGCCCGAACCGCCTTATCCGCCCATCGCCCGGGAAACCGGTGAACAGGGCACGGTGGGACTGCTGCTCGGCGGCGACGCGGCGGGCAATATCGTTTCCATTGACGTGAAGGAATCGTCCGGCTTTCCGATTCTTGACCGCGCCACGGTGGATTTCATCAAGCGCCACTGGCGGCTTCCCGCCGGCACGGGCAACCGCCTTTTTGAAACCAGCATCACTTACCAACTGCTACTGAACTGATCCCGCAAGGCGGGACAACCAAACTCAATCCATGAATCCCATATTCGCAAACATCGTCGTTCAATTCTTCCTCAAAGGCGGCCCGGTCATGTGGCCGATTCTCGTCAGCGCCATTGTCGCCGTCGCCGTCGTCGGCGAACGCGCGTTCTGGTGGTGGCGCGAAAGCCGCAGGCGCGACCCGCAAAAACTGGAGCAACTCCTCGCCGCACTGGAAAACTCAGACCTCACCGCCGCGAAGAAAATTTCCGAAGGCTCGGAAGACCCCGTCATCCGCATGATTCATCACGGCCTCGGCCATGTCGGCCACGTCCACGCCTCGTTGCTGGGCGCGCTGCAAATCGCCGCCGGCATCGAACTCAAACGCGCCGGGCGTTTCCTCACGGTGATGGACACGCTCGTCACGCTCGCGCCGTTGCTCGGCCTGCTCGGCACGGTCACCGGTTTGATGCGCGCCTTTCTCAATATCGGCAGCGCGGAGCTGTCCGTGGTGGGTGTCACCGGCGGCATCGGCGAGGCCCTGATTGCCACGGCCTGCGGTCTGGGCATCGCCATCTTTTCATTGATTCCATTCAACTTTTTCTCCGCCAAGGTGACGCAATTGCAGTTCGAACTGGAGACGGCGGCAACCAATGTCGAGGTCATGGTCGGTGGCGGCGGGAAAACGGGTGACACCGTCCATCTGCACAAGCCGGCGTCACCGGGCCAGGCCACCAGCCACTGAAATTTCGAGATGAAAATCCCCTCGCCCATTCCGAAACGCCGCTCGCGGATTGTCATCATTCCGCTGATTGACATCATGTTTTTTTTGCTGGCGTCATTCATGATGGTGAGCTTGGAGATGAGCAAGACAGAGAACATCAAGGTCAACCTGCCGCCCGCCTCCCAATCGCAGCAGGATTACCGGCCGGACATGGTCAACATCGCCGTGGACAAATCCGGCGCGGTGTGGCTGGAGAAAAAAGCGATCTCGCTGCCGGAATTGAGCCTCGTCTTGAGCAACCGTTTTCGCGCCGACATGAATCTGCCGGTCTATATCAGCGGCGACCGCGACACGCTGCACGGCGACATGGTGAAGGTCTATGAAACCGTCCGCAGTGCGGGCATCCAGAAGGTCGCGTTCATGACCGACAGCCGGCAAAGCTCGACGACGCCATGAAAATCCGCACGCCAGTTCCGGAAAAAAAGTCGCGGCTGGAAATCATTCCGCTGATTGACATCATGTTTTTTCTGCTCGCGTCGTTCATGATGGTCAGTTTGCAGATGCAGATTGTCCGCACACTCAAGTCCAACCTGCCCACCGCCACGCTCGCCACTCCCGCCAAAAAGCCCGACATTGTGAATCTCACCGTGAACAAGGACGGCCAGGTTTCCGCGGACGACAAACCCATCGCCTTTCCCGAATTGTTCACGATGCTGACGAACCGTTACAGCCTGAATACCAATCTGCCGGTTTATATTAGCGGCGCGCAGGATGCCACGCACGGCTCGGTGATGTTCGTGCTCGATTTGGTGAAACGCACCGGCATCCAGCGCGTCGCCATCGCCGTCCAAGCGGCACCCGACCATCCAACTCCATGAAAAATTTCCAAGTGAACCTGCTCATCGTCCTCGCGCTCGGCCTTTGCGGCCTTTGCGCCCGGCAATGGTATGAACAAACCGTTCAGCGCAACGAAATCCAGACCTTGAACCAGATGGTCTATGAAAAAAACGCCGCCATCCAGGGCTACACCAATTCCATCGCCACGCTGAATCATCAGGTGAACCAGATGGACGCGCGCCTCACCGAAATCAAGGCCGCCGCCGCGACCAATGAACAACTCGTCATTTCGCAAAAGGCCGAAATCGCGCAACTGCAATTCGCGAACGAAAATCTCACCAACGAAATCGTGCAATACAAGCAGGCGGTGGACGCGCTGGAGGCGAAGCTGAAGGAAGTCTATGCCGGGATTGACAAGCAGAATGAAGCCATCTCCAACCTCGTCGCCCAGCGCAATGACCTCGTGCAGAAATACAACGATGAAGTGAAAGACCGGAACGACATCGTGGAAAAGTACAATGAACTGGTGAAACAAGTCCAATCCGGCGGCAAACCGCCGGACAAATGATAACGACGGGTCTCTTCGGTTGGCAGCATTCCATGACGTGCAATTGTCGAAGTAACCCTCCAATCGGCTGCCGATTCTGACAGTCAAACATCGGTGCTTTGACTGTCCGGTTTTTTAGATTTTAAAAATTGAGCCCTGGCTGGGATAAGAATCAAAACATATAGCTCAGGCTCACCTTGAACAGCACCGGCGCGGCCAATTGATTGCCGGTGAAGTTTTGATAAACGGGAAATTCCGCATCGGCGTAAATCTTCACCGGATGAATGTGAAATTCGATTCCCGGTGAAAGCATGAGGCGCTGGTAGCCGGAATTTGAGGAATCTGCGGCGGCACCGCTGTCACTTGGCCGTTCGGAAAAAATCACCTGCGCCAGCGGTGAAATTCGCACGCGACCGAGCGAGAACCCTTTGTAATCAATCCCCGCCGCCGTATCGAGTTCGATGCCCGGACGATATTCATCTTGAATCAGCAGCGGCACATCCAGTTGCAATTGGGCAAACCAGTCCCACTTGTCGTTCCTGGTCAGATTGCCGCGATAAAAACCGCCCAGTAAAATGTCCGCGCTGCCCGTGCCGATTTGAGTGTCCCGATCCACCACGTCGGGAGAAAAATCAAAATCGCCGGTCGGCAGTTTGACGCCGAAAGTCACGCCGGCGGACATGTCCGCAAAAAATCCCGTGTAAATTCCTTGAATCCGAATGTCCCCAAGCCGGCTCCAGTTTCGCGACACGATGTCGCCCGCGTCGTCCTTTGTCTTGAAGTAGCGAAAATCGTAGGGCACCTCCGCTTGAACGCCCCAACTCCGATTGAACATAAATTGCAGACCCAACGTGACAAAATGGGTCTGAATCTCCTTGTCGTCATTGTTCGCCGCCGGCGCTTGGGACGTGCCGCTCCAATTGTGATTCTGATCCTGATAGTCATATTGGAGAAAGGCCATTCCGCCTTCGCCGCTGGGAAACATTGAACTTGTGCCTACGTCAAAAACGCCGCATCCGCACGCGCAAGCATGAACCATGCTGGGCGCGAGCATTCCGGCCAACAAACCACAACTCACTTTTACCGTTACTGCCGAATTAAATTTATTTTTCATTTTCAAATTTCAAAGTTGCGAGACAACGCCACACGACGGGTCTCAAGTTAAAGGCAAACATTTACGCCCGCGCCAACACGACGCGAGCAACCAAACTGCGATTGAATTAAGCGAAGATGCCGCGCGGCGGTGGTATCGGCGGCTTTTGAGTGAGAGAATCGGCGAAAGTGTTTGCCTGCGGCACAAGTTGAAAATTCGACGGCGCAATCAAAATGAAGTTTTCTTTGACGGGCGGGAATTCAAGCTTTTGCATTTGTGTCGTGAACTCTTTTTTTTGTTCCGATTTTTTGGCGGCGGCGATGGCCATGCAAATCGGACAGGGATATTTGCCGTCAAACGTGCGGGCCACGGATTCGGAGAGCGAGTGCGTGCGCAAATTGTCCGCGAGCATCGTCGTCCACGCGACCGATTGTAGCGCGGCCCAATGTGCGCCGGTGGTCGCGATGAGCGCAACAATCACAAAAATTTTGCCGAAACGGACGAACACGATAACATCCTCGTGGAAAATTTCACAAAATCAAGGTGAAATACGGTTGAAAAGAACGCGCGACCAACGCGCGTGCGCCCGCTTCACATAATCGGGTTCGCAAGTAACCACAGCGAGCGCCGGTTTGGCCGCCGGGTCGGGAAATTCATTGGGAACCGCTCTTGCGTTGGGCGTTTTCAATCGGCGCCCGGATGTCCGGCGGCATCTCGTCAAGCGAATGGTAAATGCGTTCGTTTCCCGAAGCGTCTTTTACTTTGAACAACGAAACGCTCTTCTTGCTGATCATTCCCGGCGTGACATTTTCCTTCAACGCTTCCGATTCCAGCTTTTCGATTTCCGCCCGCAATTCCGGCGGCGCTTTGTCCAAAGAATGACATTCGTGGCGCCGGCCATCTTTGTCCGTTGTCTTAATCGTCGCGGTCTTTTTGATGATTAAGATGTGCCGTTGCAGTGTGTTCACGACCTGAAACAGGGAGAGGAAGAGCTTCCGCCAGAAGCCGGGCGGTTCGAGGCGGGCAAAACATTTCGAACAGAATTGGTCGGTTTCAGCGATGGTGTTGCCGCACTCGGGACAATTCATGGTCTTGCCCGCATTCATGCCGAAATCATAGCCACCATCCGATTGGAGAAAAGGAAATTTGCCGGCCAAGACAAGCCGGCAACCCTGGCGACCAGGCTTAAACCAGGACGGCCTTGTGGTCCTTCAGATATTTCTTAATGGTTTTGATGCCACTGCAGGAATTGGCGACCCGGAGGGCGTTCGGTTTGCCCAGTTTGTAATGGACCAGCAATTTGCCAACCATTCCAACCTGGAGATGGGCTTCCGGCATGTGCCAGACTTGACCAGCTTCCAAGGATCGCGGGCGAAAGCGGCGGCCCGGCTTGCTTTTTTTCATGACTTATCCTGTGCCGGAACAGTCCGTTAAACCAGTCAAATCGCAAAGTGATTGAAGAACAGGAGGTTTAACCATAGATAAACCCCGAGGGACACGGATTCAAAATCAATTCTTGGTCGGGACGCCGCTGGGGACCGCGCCAACCGCCAGGCGTTGGTCCGGGCCACCGGGTGGGGTGAACACCCCATAGCGACGGGAAGGTTTCCGTGGTTATTATATCGCGCATGAAGATTAAACAGAAAACCACATTTTTTAATTTCTCTCGCGAAAGGAAGGTCCGTATGAACAAGACGAACGGTTCGGTTGACCGAATCAAGATTGGGCTGGCGATTGCGCTGTTGGCGGCCTTGACGGGATGTGTGGGTTACGTGGACGGAGGTTACGGCGGCGCGGTGGTGGTGGCGGAGCCTGATGTGTTTCTTTTCGGCGGCGGCTATGATCGAGGGCGCGATGTGCATGGTTATAGTCAGCGCGGATCTGTAAGTCGCGCGGCAGCGCATCCCAGCGGCGGCGGGCATGCGGGCGGCGGCGGGGGAGGAAAGCGGTGAACCATAAAACTTAACCGACCTGATAAATCTACATCTATGAAATTTTCAAATCAATTGACGAGCTTTGCCAACCTTTCAACAATCGCATTGTTGGCGGGTGTCTGGGGCATTTTACCAGCGGGCCTTCATGCGGCGGAGCCGAATGACGCGCAACAGGAACCAGTGGTCGTGCAACGGTTGTTCGCGTCGCCGGATGAGGCCGTAAAAGCCTTGCAGGCGGCCACCGCAGCCAAAGATAAAGCGGCCTTGAGCGAAATTTTCGGCCCGGAGGTCCAGGAACTTTTAACCGGCGACAAAGTGCAGGACGCGAACAATGCGCAGAGGTTCGCCACCGCCATGGCGCAGGGCTGCCAGCCTGTGAACGAGGGAGAGGACAAAATCACTTTTGAGGTTGGCACGAACAACTGGCCGATGCCGATTCCACTGGTGAAAACGAACGGGCAATGGCGTTTCGACACGGCGGCGGGCAAGGAGGAAATCATCAACCGGCACATCGGGAAGGACGAACTCCACGCCATCGGCGTTTGCCGGGCTTACGTGACAGCGCAACGG
>JBEKJN010000142.1:0-7164 GCA_050011235.1 Verrucomicrobiota bacterium
CAAAACCAGCACGGGCAAACGGCCATTGATTCGCAGCGCGAGCGGCGCGATGGCGCAGGAAATTGATTTGAGCAGGGAAGACGCGGGGGAATTTTCCGCCACCGAATCGGGAAAAGGCGAACTGGTCGCCGACCTCACCGAAAATGGACAACAATTCGTGCTATGCAAAGGCGGGCGCGGAGGTTTGGGCAACCGCAATTTTGCCACCGCCGCGCGCCAGACGCCTCGTTTCGCGCAGCCGGGCGAGCCGGGCGGGGAAGGCGATTATCTTTTCGAACTGCGCATCATGGCCGAGGTCGGGCTGGTCGGTTATCCGAACGCGGGCAAGTCCACGCTGCTCACGGCCATTTCCAAGGCGCGCCCGAAGATTGCGTCATATCCGTTCACCACGCTGCATCCGCAAATCGGCATTTTGGAATATGCCGACTTCCACCGGCTCACGGTTTGCGACGTACCGGGATTGATCGAAGGCGCACACCAAAACGTCGGTCTGGGCCACGCGTTTCTACGCCACATCGAACGCTGTAAAATCCTCGTGCTGCTGCTTGACATGGCCGGCACGGATGGCCGCGCACCGTGGGTTGATTACCAACAATTGCTCAGCGAACTGAAGCTTTACGATCCGGCGTTGCTTGAAAAACCGCGCCTCGTCGTCGCGAATAAAATGGACGAGCCGGTGGCGGAGAAAAATTTGAAATCGTTCAAAAAGAAAATCCGCACGGTGTCCGTGCTGCCCATCGCCGCCGCGTTCGACCAGGGCGTTGAGAAATTCAGGAAGCTGATCCGCGAGGCGGTGGAGGAAGCATCCCCAACGTAGGACAGGCTTCCAGCCTGTCTCCCATTTCACTTTGCCTGCTTCTTTCCAAACCAATTTCACAGCGAGGAACAGGTTGAATGGTAAACGAACTTTTGAAGATGGCGACAGGCGTGACGCCTGTCCTACTTTCCAAGTTCCAAAAACCGCATCACGCTGTCGCCGTGCTTGAGCGTCTTTACTTCGCGCCATGGCGGGACGATTTCCAGCGTGTCGCGTCGGGCGTGACCGAGGATGAATCGTCCGCCCGGCGCAAGCAGCTTCGGCAGGTTCGCGTCATCGAGCAGTTGCTGCGCGAATGAAGTGGAGCGGTGGCCGATGTTTTTTTCGCCGTAGGGCGGATCGGCAAATATCAAATCAAACTGCCTGCCGCTTTCGGCGAGTTGGTGCACCGCCGGAAATACATCCTGCGTTCGGACTTCGAGAATTCCCCCATAGCCGGCCGTATCCGCATTACTCCGGATAAATCCCGCGTGCCGGTGCGATTTCTCGACGCACACCGCCGAGGCCGCGCCGCGGCTCAGACAATCCAGGCTCAACGCGCCGGAACCGGCGAACAATTCCAGCACCCGCGCGCCGACAACCCGCGCGCCGAGGCTGTTGAAAACCGCCTGTTTGACGAGGTCGGCCGTCGGACGGACGTCGAGTCCTTTGGGAACTTTCAGAATCCGCCGCGCCGCTTTGCCGCCGGTGATGCGCATGATTTTATTTGGGAGGGTCGCCGTGTCGGCGACCCCAAATTTTGGGACGGCGGCACGCCGTCCCTCCCGAAAAATTATTTGAAAATCTCGGCGAAGAATTGCTTCATGGCCTCCCACGAACGTTTGTCCGCCTTTTCGTTGTAGGCCGCGCCTTTCGAATTGTCATTGCCCGCCATGGGTTGGGTGAAGGAATGGACCGCGCCGCCGTATTTGATGAGCTGCCAATCCACACCGCCCTTGCGCATTTCATTTTCAAAAGCGGCGATGTCTTGTGGCGATGAAAAAGGATCATCCGCGCCGTGGCACACCAGAACCTTGCATTTGACGTTTTTGCCGTCCGTCGGGTCCGGCGCATCCAATCCGCCGTGAAAACTCACGACCCCTGCGACGTCCGCACCGCTGCGCGCCAGTTCCAGCACCGTCGTGCCGCCGAAACAATAGCCAATGGCGGCGATGTGTTTTGGGTCCACCAGCGGCTGTTGCCGCAGGGCGTCCAGACCGGCATTGACGCGGGCGCGCAAAAGCTGGCGGTCCTTTTTGTATTTGCCCGCCTGCGCGCCGGCTTCCGCCGTGTTCTGCGGGCGGACACCCTTGCCGTAGATGTCCGCGCAAAACGCGACGTAGCCAAGTTGTGCGAGCATCTCCGCGCGGTGCTTTTCGTAATCCGTCAAACCCAACCATTGATGCACAACGAGCACGCCGGGGCGTTTGCCCTGGAGGGCGTCGTCATAGGCGACGAAGCCTTCGAGCGTGGTATCGCCCTGCTTGTATTCAACGGTTTCGGTGTGGATGGCCGCGCGCATAGTCATGGTGCAACTTAAAGCCAGAAAAACGGGAATCAAATTTTTCATATGGGTTTGCATGTTTAAAGCCCGTAGGGCTGGCATCTTTGTAGACTGGCGATGCCAATGAATCAAGCTCCGTCAGGAGCGGCATCGTCAGGGCAATGCCGAATATGCCGCTCCTGACGGAGCTTTATTTGTTTTACGTTTGGGTTCTACAAAGATGTCGCGCCTGCGGCGCTGGCAGCGGTTTCTCGACGCGCTGCCGAAATGTCCGGTGGAGATTGTTTGAAGCGTCTCGAACTTAAACTTTGGGTGTTCAAGTTGAGGAATGAATGGTGTTCTCTGCCCAAAGTGTGTGGAGTTCTCTTGAAAGTTTTTCCGCTCTTAATATCACCTGCTCTATTTCGGAAACTTGAAGCAATTCATACTCGTATGGTCCCGGCCCTTTCATCTTTTTAAAGTCTGCGATGCCTTTTACAGGAATCCCATCTTTGCTTTTTCCCGAAACAAATGGGTTGTGTGCTATCTTATTCCTTATTTTGGACTTTTCCGAAACTTCATCCCAAAGCGTTTTTGCCCGGTTCTTTCTGTCCTGCGGCCAAGTTGCTCTATCAATCAACTGCTTTATTAAGCGAATCCTTTCAGCTAACCCCATATCAATGGCCAAGTCTCGCATTACGATACTATCCGTGCTCAAAACTTCTACCCACCGGCAAGAAGCTAGTTCTATACTGCCGAAACAGATAAAAACACTGCCTATGGCTGTGGCATAGGCTTGTTCGTCTTCAGAATTTAACTGAAATACGAGATTTGGGCGTGGAGCACTGTTCATTATCTCTTACTTTCTCCCGTTTTTCTTAAAATCAAAATGGCCTCCTTGCTGCTTTGCCATAGTTCTTTTCCTCCGATCGGAAAAGGAGATTTCTCCTTAGTGCCTGGATTTAATCGATCGTAAATTGTATTTAAAGCGTCAAAATCATCTTCTTGCATCAGGTTAAAGACTTCCGACATATAATGCCCATATGCAATTTCATATTGGGGATGCTTGGCAACTACCTGTGGTTGCTCTATTGAAAGCATACACAGCGCAAGTGCGTCGCTGCATTCTGGGTGAGGGATACACGCATGTATACAGCTCACAAGTTTCCTCACTTCCAATGCATATAGGTGAGGTTTTCTCTCTCGCATTGGGTGAAAATATATGTGCCACATTGAAAAAAGATGAAATACCGTAGGATAGTTTGGGTATTGACTAATTGATTTGAAATAATTGGCACGATATGTTTTCAACCAGGAATCAGCAAATTTTTCGCTTTCTCGGTCTCCAAATATGTTGGTGAAATATCCCATTAATTTTTATGAAACTGGCTTATGCCAAATAAGATTCTGCATCAAGAAGAAAGTGGCAAAGGGCTTTTGGCTGTGACATTCTGCGGCCATGACGCGCACGGAAAAACTCCTGGCCGAACTCATCGCGCTCCCCAGCGTGAATCCTGCGTTTTTACCGCCGCGTCATCCGTCTGCCGGTGAAAAGCGCGTCGCGGATTTTCTGGCCGCCACCGCCGCGTGCGCCAGACTCGAAGTGGAATTTCAAAAGGTTTTGCCCGGTCGTTCCAATATCATCGCGCGCCTGCTGCCACGAAACAAAATCCGCCAGACCATCCTGCTTGCGCCGCACCTCGACACCATCGGCGCCGACGAATCGCAATTTGTCCCGCGCTGGAAAAACGGGCGTCTGCATGGACGCGGCGCGTGCGACACGAAAGGCTCCGTCGCCGCCATGCTCACCGCGCTTTGCGAATTGGCGAACACCAAATCACGTCCGGGCGAAACGGAAATTGTTTTCGCCGGCTTGATTGACGAAGAAAACGCGCAGGCCGGTTCCCGCGCACTTGTAGGACAGGCGTCGCGCCTGTCTCTGACTTCTCGGAAAAATGGAGACAGGCAAGATGCCTGTCGTACTGATTTGGCGATTGTCGGCGAGCCGACCCGGTTGCAGGTGGTCACCGCGCACAAGGGCAGCTTGTGGCTGCAGCTTGAAACGCGCGGCAAGGCGGCGCATGGCGCGGCGCCGCAGCTCGGCCAAAATGCCGTCCACGAAATGGCGCGCATCGTGGACGCGCTCGAAACGGATTACGCCGCGCGGTTGCGACAACGAAAACATCCGCTGCTCGGCAGGGCGACGGTGAACGTCGGCATGATTTCCGGCGGCGCGCAGCCCAACATCGTGCCCGACCGCTGCGCCATCACGATTGACCGGCGGACGTTGCCGGGCGAAACGGAAGTCGGCGTTCGCCGTGAAATTGCCGCGTTCCTGAACTCGAAAAATTTGTCCGCAAAGATTTCCAGCACGAAGCTCGCGCCGGCGCTGCCACTGGAAACGGACCCGAAGCTGCCGCTGGTCCGGCAGTTTTTACGGAGCATCGGCCAGTCGAAACCGGCGGGAGTGGATTATTTTTGCGACGCGGCGGTGCTGGCCAGCGCCGGCATTCCGAGCGTGGTGTTCGGCCCCGGCGACATCGCGCAGGCGCACACGGCGGACGAATGGATTTCGCTGGCGTCGCTGGAACGCGGCAAAAATCAGCTTTTGAACTTTCTGAAATCGCTTCCCTGAACCGTTTGGTTCTTTTATCGTCCAACGCCGATGCCCGCAGCCACAACCGAGACGACCCCGGCAGGTTCCGCTTCGCACCACGCCGCATTTTTCCGCCAGAGCGGCTGGCTGATGATTGCGACCGTGGGCGGCGGCCTGCTGATGTGGGCGGTCCATTTGTTGAACAAAAAAATCCCGCCGGCGGAATACGGCGTGTTCGGCGTGCTGCTGGCGGTGGTGATGTTCGTGCCGAACATGCCGTTGCAGATGGTGTTTGCCCAGCAAACCGCCCGGGCGCTGGCCACGAACCGGGAGCGCGAACTGGCGGGGATGATCCGGCTGGCATGGCTGGGAACGCTGGGGTTGTGGCTGGTGGTGGCGGGCGCAGTGTTGATCTGGCAAACGGACATTTTGGCGCGCTGGCAAATTACAAATCCCGCCGGGTTGTGGATTACGCTGCCGGTCATTTTGTTTTCGCTCTGGCTGCCGATGTTTTGGGGGGTGTTGCAGGGACAACAGAATTTTTTCTGGCTGGGCTGGTCGAACATTTTCAACGCCGTGGGACGGCTGGGACTGGCATCGTTCATCGTGCTGCTGCTCGGCGGTTACGCAGCGGGAATGATGGTGGGTGTTTGCCTGGGCCTGGCTGTCGCGGTCGGCATTGGCATCTGGCAAACGCGGTCGTTGTGGCAACTGACGGCGCAGCCGTTTGACTGGCGGAGTTTGCTGGCGCAAATCATTCCGCTGATGCTGGGATTCAGCGCGGTTCAATTTTTCCTTACGGCCGATACCATATTCGTAAAGGCGTATTTCCCCGGTGATGTAACGGGGTTTTATGTGGGCGCGGGAACATTGTCGCGCGCGCTCCTCTGGCTGGTGCTGCCGTTGGCCACCGTGATGTTTCCGAAAATCGTCCACAGCACGGCGCGGTCGGAGAAAAGCAACCTGTTGGGCGTTGTGCTGTTCGGCACGGCGGTGCTGGCGGCGGGCGGCGCGCTGAGTTTGTGCCTCATTGGGCCATGGGTCATCAAGTTGGTCTACTCAGCGGATTATGTCCGGGTCGCGTCGGCGGTGCTGCCGTGGTATGCATGGGCGATGGTGCCGCTGGCACTGGCGAATGTACTCATCAATAATCTGCTGGCGCGGACGGAGTTTCGCATCGTGCCGGTGCTCTTGCTGCTCGCCACGGGTTACGGTGTCGCGCTGACTCAATTTCACGACAGCCTGATAACGGTGCTGAAGACGCTTGGCGTTTTCAATCTGTTGCTGCTGGGCGCGTGTATGTGGTTCACGTGGGGCGCCAAATCCAGGACGAGGATAGAGAATTGAGGACGGAAGAGGACGGTGTCCATCTTCTATTTTCCATCTTTCATCTTCGTTTCCCTTGGGCCGGGCAACGGCGGCGGAGCGCGCAGCTTTCTGTAAACCCAGCCTTCCAACGGGCGCAACGGGCGGAGCCATCGGTAAAACGGCGAATAAATCAGCCGCACGCGCAACGTGGAGAGGAACATTGTCAGCGAGGAGTGAACCAGCATGACTTTGGAACCGGCCTGATCCGTCCATTCGGTCGGCACTTCGAGGATGCGAAAGCCCGCGCGTTTGCTGGAAACCAGCAGATTGATGTCGAACGCCATGTCAGCGATGCGCAGGTAGGGATGGATTTTTTCGACGACCTCGCGTTTCATCACTTTCGCACCGCACTGCGTGTCGTGGATGTTTAACCGGAAGAAAAATTGCACGATGACATGAAACGCGCGGCTAGCGAATTGCCGATGGCCGGTCTGGGATTGATGAATGACCGCACCGCGCATCCAACGCGAGCCAATGACGCAATCCGCTTCACCGATGTGCCGGACCAATTCGAGAAAGGCGCGCGGCGGTGTCGCCCCATCGGCGTCGGTGTAGCCGATCAAATCCGCCAGCGGCGCAAGTTTGAGTCCTTCGATGAGCGCGCCGCCCTTGCCAATGGCCTCGCGGAATTCCAGCGCGCGGACCGCCGGGAATTCCGCCGCCACGCGCTGCACCACGCCGAGCGTGTTGTCCGTGCAACCGTTGAGCACGACGACGATTTGGAATTCGCCGGAGTAGTTTCGCCCGAAAAATTCCGCATAATCGCGCAGCACCGGTTCGATGCGGCGTTCCTCGTTGTAAGCCGGAATGAGGAGCAGCAAGCTGGGGTCAGGCACACGCCATGAGTAGCAGAGAATTTGAGAATTGCAACGCTGCGCACAGCTTTTGCTTGCAGTAAAAATCATAAAAAGTTATTGAAGT
>JBEKJN010000143.1:0-7164 GCA_050011235.1 Verrucomicrobiota bacterium
TCCACTTCCTGCGCCCAGGCGTCAATGCCGCCGCGCAGGCAACGGACATTCTGCAAACCGTGCCCCATGAAATATGCCGCCGCATCCAGGCCATTTCTGCCCGCGTGATCAATAACGACAATCGGGTTTGTGTTCGAACCACTCGCCATGAGCTTCTGCATGACTTCCTGCGACAGCAACACCGAGCCGGCGATGTTCACCGCCTCGAATTCTTCGCGCGAGCGAACGTCCACCAATTTCACCGATTTGTCCTTCTGCAAAAGTTCGGCGAGCTCCCTGGGTGTAATCAAAATCTTTGCGTCCTGCTCGTGGCTGGACTGGATATGAGCCAGCACTTCGGCCACGTCCAGATTGCCGTTGCGCGCGCAGACCTGCGCCAGTGTTTCATCCGGGCTGAACCCGCAACTGCTGCATCCGCCAATGTGATACTGCCGGAACAACGCCCGCTGCGCGCCGGGAAAAGTTTTCAGCACAGCGTTCATTAGTGAACTTCCATCAATTTTATTGGAATGCATGAAACTATTTGCGGCTGCGATTTTTTCGCTTTGATCGACCGGCATCCGATTTGAAAATTGTCAAGCCAGTGAATTCTCTGCGCTTGTCAAATTCCAGCATCACTGGAAATTTTTCCAAACATTTGCGCGGCAATTCCCAGATGAAATGGCTGTAAGGCGGCATATCGCCGCGCTTGTGCTTGCGTAATTCGATTGTGATTAAATGTCCGTCAAGCCGGCATTCGACGCCATTTTCATTGAGGCGAACCATTCGTTCGGCGGCACATAAAATGTCTTTGCTGCGAAACAACTTTGACCGATGCAAATTCAACACTTCCACGTTCAATTTCGCGCCATGAAAATCAATCGTGTCATTTACGACCGTTGCCGCTTTGCGATTCGGAAATGTGCGTTTGGAATTGGGTATGGAATGGCGGCCAATAATTTTCCTTCCATCGCGCGGCAGCAACAGCCATTGCTCTTTCACGGCGCGAATCTGTCCGCAAATTTTGCAGGCAAATTTTCCGTCGCGCAATTTGCGCCAGCCGCCGCAGTGACGGCATTGCAAGGCGAGAAATTCCCAGGCCAATCCGAGTTGCCGATAAATTTCGGCAAATCGCCGCGCTTCCGCCGAATCGGGTTTCAACGCCGGATGCCGCGAGATAAAATCCATGCTGCGGAAAAGACGGCGCAGATCGCGTTTGAGAATAACGTTGGTCATGGCAAAGGTTCAGCCAACCGGCGCGGCAAATCCCGCGCGCCGTGCATCAAACGTTCAGCGGAAAGCTCGCTGGTGGTATACCGGTAAAAAATCAGGATTTTTTGAAAAGGCGGTTCAATTCGAAACGAGCGAATGCCGACCAGCGCAGGATGGCGAAATTTTCTTCGATGACCCAAATCCGGCTGTGTCGGAAGAAATTGCAAAGTGTTTTCCACCGCTGTCACAAAACGTTCGGCCAACTCCTCGCCGGCTTGTTCAAGATACCAACGGTGTTGCTGATCGAAGTCGGCGTTGAATTCCTCGGCGCGGTGCAGCGACAGTTTCATTTCTGCCGCTTGGCGCGATATTCGCGCAATGCCCGGTCCGCAATTTCCCGCAACTCACCTTCGCGCATTGGCGCGTGCGGCCCGTTTACCGCCTTCAGCAACTCCGCTTCCAATTCCGGGCTGTCCTCTTCCAAATCCAAAACGCGCGGCGCGAGCGTCACTCGGTTGTCGCCGTCCGTCAGCACAATCGTCTCGCCGCGACAGGCCTCGGCGACCAGACGACCAAGCTGACCTTCCGCTTCGCGAATGGAAACCGCTTTCATGGCGTTATTCTAACCTTGGAAACCTGTTCCAGCAAGCGGCTTTCCGAATCCGCAACGGCTGCACCCGCCAATGTGATACCGCCGGAACAACGCCCGCTGCGCGCCGGGGAAATTTTCCAGCATGGTGCGCATTGGTGATTGTGAATTAACTATCATAAAATTATGAAACGACTTGTAACACGCCGTGATGTTCAAGAAATCCTATTGTCTTTCGATATTTGTTTTTGTCTTTTTTAGTTTCGGCCTGAAGCATCATTTGTCGCAAGGTTTCTAAATAGTCATTCTTTCCTTTTGACGGAGATGACGCTCCAATCAAATACGCGTGCAAAACATTTTTGCCTCGCATTTTTTTATTTTTTGGTATTTGCCAGCGTCGGTAGTTCAACATTCTTGACGGCGATAAATTGAATTTTTTAAGCCGCTGAACCGCCGAATGACATAACAAAAAGCCAATCCAATTTTGGTTTTCAGCTTGTTCAAAAGCTTCAATCAAAGGATTTCAAATGTAAATGTCATCTTCTTCAACAACATAAAGTGCGCCGCAAGAAAGTGCTCCGCGCAATGGAATACCGTGTTTCAGATTCAAATTCATTATCCACCGAGCAGCTTGCTCGATATAAGCGAAAGCTGCAGCAGAATCGTCATCTGAATAAATTACAAATGTATCTGAAAAACAAATTAGATGGAGGTGGGATCGTTGCGAAATCCAACTTTCAATAATTTCTCGGCTTTGATAATACCTGTGAATAGAATCGACGAGTGAAGTGTCTTTTTGAATTAGTTTCTTGAAGCCAAGTAAATCCAAATAGCAGCACCAACGATTTTTACAATTCGCAGGATTAAAAATGTTGTAGCGCTTCTCCACAGTTGATTATTGCCCGAAAAATTTCTGGATTTCCTTCATCACTTCTACAAACCGGTCCACTTCGGCCTTGGTGTTGTAGAAATAGAAACTGGCGCGGGCGGTGGATTCGACGCCGAGCCGGTGCATGAGCGGTTGCGTGCAGTGATGGCCGCCGCGCAACGCCACACCCACCTGGTCCGCCAGCGTCACCACGTCGTGCGCGTGAACGTCCTTGAGTAGAAAGCTCACCAGCCCGGCGCGGCCGGTTTTCGGGCCGAACAGGCGGATGTTTTTCAAAGCGGCGAGCTTTTCGTAGGCGTAATTCGCCAGTTTCTGATCGTGCTTCCAGATGTTTTCGCGGCCGATGGCGTCGAGATAATCCATCGCAGCGTGCAAACCAATGGGACCGGAGATGTCCGGCGTGCCGGCCTCGAACCGGTACGGCGCTTTCTTGAATTCGGTTTTCTGGTATTCGACCGACAAAATCATTTCACCGCCACCCTGATACGGCGGCATGGCGTCGAGCAATTCCTGCCGCCCCCACAGCACGCCGATGCCGGTCGGGCCGCAGATTTTATGACCGGAGAACACCAGAAAATCGCAGCCAATCTGCTGCATGTCCACCGGCATGTGACCGGCGCTTTGCGCGGCATCGACGAGGGTGGTGATGCCCAGCTTGCGCGCCCGGGCGCAAAGCTCAGCAACCGGATTGACCGTGCCGAGTGAATTCGAGATGTGGACCATCGAAAAGATTTTCACCTGCGATGTGAGCAGCGAGTCGAGCTTGGACAAATCGAGAATGCCTTCATCTCCGGTGACGGGCACGTAGGCGAGCTTCGCGCCGGTGCGTTGGGCGAGCAATTGCCACGGAACGAGGTTGCTGTGATGCTCCATTTCGGTGAGCAAAATCACGTCGCCGGACTTGAGATTTTTCGCGCCCCAGGAATTGGCCACGAGGTTGATGCCTTCGGTCGTGCCGCGGGTGAACACGATTTCCTCGGCGCTCTTTGCATTGATGAATTTTGCCGCGCGCGTCCGGGCGGCTTCGTAGCCGGCCGTGGCGCGATTGCTCAATTCGTGGATGCCGCGATGGACATTCGCGTTGTCGTGTTCGTAGTAATGCACCAGCGCGTCAATCACCGCGCGCGGCTTTTGCGACGTGGCGGCATTGTCGAAATAAATCAGCGGCTCGCCGTGGACCTGCTGGTCGAGGATGGGAAAATCCTTTCGCAGCGCAGTCCAATCTATTTTTGCATTACCCATTTAAGAACTTTTAACCACGGATGGACACGGATTAACACGGATTTGTTGGAACCCCTCACCCAGTTTCGCTGCGCTCAACCACCCTCTCCCCGCCAAGCGGGGAGAGGGCAGGGGCGAGGGGCGCTTATTTTGAATCCGTGCACATCTGTGTTCATCCGTGGTCTCAATTTATGCGACGGTCACAGACCGCCGCTACATCAAACCGAGCTGCAGCTTCGCCGCCTCGGTCATCATGCTTTGGTTCCATGGCGGGTCCCAGACCAGTTCGACGTTGGCCTCGTCAATCGGTTCGAGCGAGAGCAGTTTGTTTTGCACATCCTGCGCGAGCGTCGGGCCCATGCCGCAACCGGGCGCGGTCAGCGTCATTTTCACGTCGGCCTTGAAACTGTTCTCGCCGGCGGGTGTGAGGTTACAATCGTAAATCAGGCCGAGGTCAACGACGTTGACGGGGATTTCCGGGTCGTAACACGTCTTGAGCGCCTCCCAGACCTGTTTTTCGAGCCCCTCCTGCGTGGCTGGGCCGGTCGCGGCCGCAGCGGGTTTGGCCGGGACTTCAAGGCCGAGGGCGTCGGCGTCCTTGGCCTCGATGCGGAACATGTTGCCGTTCACGACGACCGTGTAACTGCCGCCGAGCGATTGCATGACATGGGCCAGCCCGCCCTTTTGCAGGGTGACCTTGGTGCCGACGGGCACAACGGCGGCCTCGACGTCGCGGGTCAAAGTTTTTGCTTCGTTGGAATTCATAAAACTCGCTTAAGTTTAGTTTACCTCAGACATTATCGCCGTTGTTGCCGCTGAAATCAATCAAGTCTGTTCGTTTTCTGTGCTCACCGGCTTGGCGTCGCCTTTAAGCGCCGCCATCACCGCGTGCCACGAGAGAATCGCGCATTTCACCCGCGCCGGATATTTGTGAACGCCCGCGAACACGGCCAGTTTGCCCACGTCGCCTTGCACGTTGCCGGTGGTAACCATTTCATGGACCCGCCCGAACATTTTTTCCACGTCGGTTTTCGTTTTGCCCCTGGCAAATTCCGTGAGCAATGACGCCGAGGCCTTGGATATGCAACAGCCGGAGCCGACAAAGCTGATGTCCTTGACGGTGTCGCCGTCCAACGCGAGGAAGAGTTTCAACTGGTCGCCGCAAAGCGGGTTGTAACCCTGTGCCGAGCAGGTCGCCTGCGGCATCTCGCGGAAATTCCGCGGCTGCTTGCAGTGATCAAGAATGACCTGCTGATAAAGGTCGTTCAGTTCGTCAAACATATTTCTCGTAGCCGCCGATGTGAATCGGCGGGTCGTTCCGCGTTTTCACAAACGCGGCTACAAAATCACTTCTCCGCGAGGTGCGGATTGGCCTCCAGCCGGTCCCACACGATTTTGTCCAGTTGCTCACGCACCGGCTCGCATTTCACGCGTTCGATGATTTCGCCGGCAAAGGCATGAATCAACATCCGGCGCGCGGTGTTTTCCGGAATGCCGCGCGAGCGCAGATAAAAAATGGATTCGTCGTTCAACTGACCGATGGTCGCGCCATGCGTGCATTTCACGTCGTCGGCGTAAATTTCGAGCTGCGGTTTGGTGTCCGCCGTCGCGTCGTCGGAGAGCAGCAGATTTTTGTTCGTCTGTTTCGCATCGGTCTTCTGCGCGATGGGATGAACGTAAATCCGTCCGTGGAAAACACCCCTCGATTTGTCGTCGAGGATGCCGTTGAAATACTCATGGCTGGCGCAATGCGGCTGCGCGTGCTCGACAATCATGTGATGATCGGCCAGTTGCTCGCCGCGCGTGAGGTAAAGGCCGTTGAGGATGCACTCCAATCCTTCACCGGCGAGTTTGGTGCGGATGTTGGTTCGCGAAAGCTTCGCGCCGAGGGCGAACGAGTGGACTTTCACGTTGCTCGTGCGGCCGAGTTCGGCGGCGATGGTCGCGATGTGGAAGGCGTCGGCGGCCTCGTCCTGAAATTTCACGTATTCGAGCGCCGCGTTGTCGCCGGCGATGATTTCGGTGACGGCATTGGTGAAATACTCCGCGCCACCGAGGGTGACATAGCTCTCGATGATCGTCGCCTTGCTGTTGGCCTCGGCGATGATGAGGTTGCGCGGATGCACCGTCGTCCCAGTCTCGCGGGAAGTCGAAACGAAGAGCAAATGGATGGGGTCTTGAACGACTTGTCCCGCCGGAATGTGAATGAACGCCCCGTCGTGAAAGAACGCCTGGTTCAAAGCCACAAAAGGGTTGTCCTCCCCGGTCGCGCACTGCGCCAGATGTTTTTCAACCTTTCCTCCGTGCAAGGCAGAACGCAGGGACCCGATGTCCAGTTTCTTGTCCTCCTCTTCCGGCTGGTCGCAGGTGAAACCCTTGCAATAATGCCCGTCCACGAAGACCAAACGCCGACACTTTATCCGGCTGAAGGCAAACTGGTTGAGATCATCGAAGGTAATGTCGGCCCTGACCGGTGCGAACACCGGCTTGAACGGCAGCCGGGCGAGCGGCGCGACGTTGGTGAAGCGCCAGTCCTCATCGTGCAAGGTCGGGAAGCCGAGTTCAGCGAAGCGCGCGATGCCGGCTTTGCGAAGCGGCAACAGCCAGGATGGCTGGCTCAATTCCGACTCGCAACGCCGGAATTTTTCCAAAAACGGTTCGGCAGCCTTACCCGGCTTTTTTTGTGTCGCTGGTGTCATGATTTAATCGTCCAATCCTCAAAATTAGAATGCCAATCTCCCATGCCCGGCGCCGCCACGCAAGTCTGGAGCAAACTTGCGTTCGGGCGCGCGGCTGGCAATTTGATGGAACATGCTTGCACAAGACGACATCAAGAACGCGCTGAAGGCGGTCAAATACCCCGGCTATTCGCGCGACATCGTTTCGTTCGGACTGGTGAAGGAGATTTCCATCGCCAACGGCGCGGTAAGCGTTTCGATGCAATTGACCTCGCCGAATCCCGACGCGGCGCAGCAAATCAAAGCCGAAGCCGAGCGCGCTTTGAAAAATTTGCCGGGCGTCAGCCGCGTTCAAGTCGAAGTGCTGCAACCGGCTGCCGGCCAGGCCGCGCCGGGAAATCCGTTTGCCAATCAAAGCAAAGTTCCCGGCGTTCGGCACGTGGTGGCCGTGGCCAGTGGCAAGGGCGGCGTCGGCAAATCCACCGTGTCCGTGAACCTCGCCTGCGCATTGAAGCACCTGGGTGCGCGCGTCGGTCTGTTGGATTGCGACATTTACGGTCCAAGCATTCCGCTGATGATGGGCGTTCACGAGCGTC
>JBEKJN010000144.1:0-7146 GCA_050011235.1 Verrucomicrobiota bacterium
CAGCAATAACTCCACAGCCTGCTTGCGAAAGGCTTTGGAATGATGTTTTCGACCTTTCAGATGATTCATAACAGTTGTCTCAAATGGTACATCCCGTGTCCATCCTTTCGGGGCAACCTCATCATTCCGCGCCCCCGCCGGTTTTTTCGCCCTACGTTCCGCCTGTAGCTAACGCCCCGGCTTCCGTAGTAACCGACCCTGCAATAAAAACCGTGGCGCAAACCGCACCGCCGCCGATCAAAAAGAAATTTGTCACGCGGGAAGACTTGGCAACCGTCTTCCATCACGGCGCACGCGCGCTAAACCGGACAGCCGCAGTTGCGGCTTTGAAAAGTCTCGGTTTCGGCAAAACGGCGGCTTATTCGGCATTATCGCCAGACGGACGCTTTTCCGCTTGGCTGCAATTCGCGCCGGACGGAATAATTACTTGGACGGGCTAATTCGAAATCGCCAATGGAAAATCGGGAATCCCCGGTTATTCTCGGCAAGGGTGCGATTTTCCGCCGGAATTTAACGGAATACAGCGGTTTCCGCTAGTTTCCGGCGCGCTCAAGCTGCCGTTAAACAGACCAGCGAATCGTTCTTGGCCGCCACACTTAACGCCTAAAGCTTAATGGGCTTCGGGAGACATATTGTCACGGAAAATTGCTGTGAGAAAGGCGAAGGTTTTCATGGCATGGCCAGCCGCAGTTGCGGCTTTGAAAAGTCTCGGTTTCGGCAAGACAGCGGCTTATGCGGCATTATCGCCAGACGGACGCTTTTCTGCTTGGCTGCAATTCGCGCCGGATGGAATAATTACTTGGACGGACTGACCCAAAACCGCTAACGGAAAGCAGAAACGCGGTAAATTTCCGATTTTTCTGGTGTGGACACGCCGGCGGACGCGGATTTCCGCCGGAATTGGGCGGAATGCTGCGGGTTCCGGCGGCTTATACCACTCCGCCACGTTTAGGGCAAAATGCTGGCCGCTGTTAAGCCTTGCCGGAATGATTTTTTTCAACTAATAAAGGAACGTTCGGAAAATTATGTAAAAAAACAAAAACTTTAGCGTAGCTTCAGCTACGGTCTCGTCTGAAAACCGCGAATTTTACGGAGAGAGCCAGCAAAGCACGCGCCCAACCGGGCGCGGCTTTTCGTGCTTCTCTCCAAGGCGCTTCGCGGTGCCTCAGACGAGGGTGCGTTAGGCTCGCGCCCTTTTGATTCGTGGCACAGTTGCGCTGGAAAGGAATCAGCCATGAAAAAAATAATTGCACTCTTACTTGTCTTTGTTTCGGTAATTATCACTGGTTGTAAGCCAAGCACGCAGCCCATAGACACACACCCCGCAAACCTTGTCGGAAAATGGAAAGCGGAGTTCACAACGAAAATCCGTCTAAACTCTTTAACGGATATAGAAAGAGAAGCGAATGTCACAATCGGAATAACCACAGAAACGAATGGCTCGGCTAACTTTGAAGAAGCGGTTCAAATTCAAGGTGGCAAACTTGGCGAACGTCCTCAAAATGAAACCATAACAGGATTTTGGAAGCAGACAGACGACTATTTGATCATTGAGCGACCCAATGGCGGGTTTGTTGCGTTCCGCATTTCGTCTCAATCTACAAACCAATTAACAGTTTTTGCCCGAACGGGACAAACGATTCAATTGAATCGAATTCCTTAAATTATTTGAAAAATCTAATAGCAGGCCGAAGCCGAAAAGAATTATTTACCAAAAAAAGGAAAGCGCAAAGCTATGATAACGACTGCTGCACAAATGTTTAATTCTGGGGTCTGTTTCGCGGTTATCACTCACCAAGAGAAAGTGTTTTGGTCTGGAATGGTAGCCATAATGGTAGCCTTAATTTTCGGTTATTTGCTTGGATGTCTAACGGGTTATGCAATGTCAAAACAAAGGCAAGAAACAGAAAAAGATAAGGCATCGGAAGAAGAAATTAAAAAACTCAAAGACGAATTAGCGAATTACAAAAACCAGAAAAAATAGTTCACGCATCAAGGACAGCCAGCCGGACAAAATGCGCTTGTCTGCCGCTATAAATCCGCCACAACGGGAACGTAAGGTTTCCCGCGCTTCGTATTTCCAAGCGAAAGCGTGATTTTGAAAGTTCTTTCTATGAATGTTTTGCTTGTCGTCGAGATATGGGGTGTTCACCCCATAGCCAGATTGGCAACCACACGCAACATTGACATTGAACTTGATTAAGCACAAATGTCTGTGACGTAACACCAATCATGAAGCGAATCACTGTCCTGCTGGCGGACGACAACAGGGGCGTGCGTAGGGAATTTAGAAAGATACTGGAACGCGAAGACGATCTTGAAGTGGTCGGCGAAGCCAAAGACGGCCATGAGGCGGTCGCCTTGGCCAAAAAACTTCGTCCCACATTGGTTCTGATGGACGTTACCATGCCGTTCTTGAATGGTTTGCAAGCCACCTGCCAGATTCTAAAGGCCGTCCCCGCCAGCAAAGTGCTCATACTTTCGGCGCACAACGATGAAGCGTATATCGTCGAGGCGGTTAACTCCGGCGCGATGGGCTATCTCATCAAGCAAACCTCCGCTGACTGTGTGTGCCACGCGATTCGGGAAGTCCACAAGGGGAACACATTTTTCAGCCCGTCCATTCCCAAACATCTTCACAAACGGAATCAGGAAAAATAGATGGATTGAGCCGGACTCACGCTGGCGTCAAACAGTCTGGCGAATTAGCTGAAAGCTACGAGCGCGATGTAGCGAGAGATCAATTTGAAGACTGAAAGGCCATCGGACAAAATGCGCTTGTCTGCCGCTATAAATCCGCCACAATGGGAACGTAAGGTTTCCCGCGCCTCGAATTTCCAAGCGAAAGGGTGATTTTGAAAGTTCTTTCTATGGAATGGGCAAGGGAGCCATTTTAATAAGTCGTTGGTGGACAACGGCAGCTTCAGTCGGCAGACGGCAAAAAATGCCAAAGTGTGTAGTGAAACGTGTAGTAAATGGGATGCCGACCAATGAATACGGCACTATTCTGCGACAGGTCCGTGCTCCAATCACGCAGTAGCCCAATGTGGCGAAATAAACGCCTTGGCGAAGGATATTCGCCCCCAATGGCGAGTTGCTATTTTAGTCATATTCGTCTTTTGTGACGATTTGATTGACATTTTAAGTCTAATTCGTCATAAAAGACGTGTTATGAAAATAACCAAACAAGCCACAGATGAAGCGATTCTCGCTGAGCTGGGTGGGCGGCTGGCCAAAATCCGGCTGGATCGTAACCTGACGCAGGCACAACTGGCGGAACAGGCCGGGGTCTCGAAGCGCACGGTGGAGCGGTTGGAATCAGGAGCAGTGGCAACGCAGTTGTCAGGCTTCATTCGCGTATGCCGCGTGCTCGATGTGATTGAGCAATTCGATATGCTCATCCCGGAACCGGTGCCCAGCCCGGTCGCACAACTGAAGCTGCGCGGCAGAAAGCGTCAGCGCGCCTCCGCAATCAAGGCGACCAAGCCTTCAACCAAAAAATGGCAATGGGGAGATGAACCATGACTCTGGCCGAGGTTAAACTATGGGGCCGGACCATTGGGGCCGTCTCGCTGGAAGACGGAGGACGGTTCGCGGCGTTTCAGTATGACCCGGCATTCGCGCAGAGCGGGATTGAAGTTTCGCCAATAACAATGCCACTCGGTGATCGGGTGTATGTTTTTCCAGATTTGCCCCAAAATACATTTCATGGCTTGCCCGGCCTGCTGGCCGATTCGTTGCCGGACAGATTTGGCAATACCTTGATTGATGCATGGCTAGCGACACAGGGCCGGACACCCGGCAGTTTCAACGCGGTGGAACGGCTTTGCTATGTTGGGGCGCGCGGCATGGGGGCGCTGGAGTTCGTGCCGGCATTGGGACCAAAACCGCAGCGGGCGAAGAAGATTGAGATTGATGCCCTGGTCAGGCTGGCGTCGGAAGTTCTTAGCCATCGCAAAAATCTAAAAACCACCTTTGCCAGCGCGAGCAGGAAAAACGCTTTGAACGACATTTTGCGCGTCGGCACCTCCGCCGGCGGCGCGCGAGCGAAGGCGATCATTGCTTGGAACCGGGAGACCAACGAGGTTCGTTCCGGGCAGATCACGGCGGGAAAAGGATTTGATTACTGGCTGCTGAAATTTGACGGCGTGGCGGGCAACCAGGACAAGGAACTCGAAGACCCCAAGGGTTATGGCGCGATTGAATACGCCTATTCGCTGATGGCGAAGGCAGCGGGTGTGACCATGAGCGAGTGCCGTTTGCTGGAAGAAAACGGGCGGCGACATTTCATGGCCAAACGCTTTGACCGGCTTGAAGGCGGTGAGAAATTGCACATGCAGTCATTGTGCGCCCTGGCCCATTTCGATTTCAACCACGCCGGAGCGTATGCTTATGAGCAGGCGCTGCTGGTTATTCGTCAGTTGAACTTGCCGATGGCAGCGGTGGAAGAACAGTTCCGGCGGATGACGTTCAACATCATCGCGCATAACCAGGACGATCACGTCAAAAACATCGCCTTCCTGATGGATAAAGCCGGACACTGGTCGCTCGCACCCGCTTTCGACGTGACTTACAGTTACAACCCAACTGGCGACTGGACCGCAACGCACCAGATGACCATGAACGGCAAGCGCGACGGATTCACGCTGGCCGACTTCCGTGCTTGTGCCAAAAGCGCCCTGATGAAACGCGGTCGGGCCGAGGCCATCGTCGAGGATGTGCGCGCCGCCGTGGCAAAGTGGCCGGACTACGCAGAGCAGGCACAGGTGATGAACGAGTGGCGGAAGCAAATCCAACACAACCATAGGCTGGATTTGCCACAAACATGATGTTTGAAGCTATTCACTTACGGTTGCTACAACCGGCTTCGTGAATGGCCGCCGGCATTATACCGCTCCGTTCCGCTTGGCAAGGACACTACGAAAACGGCTCAAACACCAACACTCGCCGTTTTCGTTCCTCCTTGCCAATGCTCACGTCGCAAACGGCGGCTGGTTAGGCATTCACGAAGCAGACCATCAAGCCTTCGGCAACCCGGCAAGTGCCCCCGGAAGTCACCCCGGAAGTCACCCCGGAGGTCGGGCGACTTCCCCCTACACGCAGCCAGCGAAGTGATTCGGGAAGCAACGAGCGACTGGTCACCCTGCCGAAAGACGAAGGGGAGTCAGGGGTGGAGTCAAAGAAGCGATGTCGCCCTCCGCAACCGCATTGGCATTGAGCAAACGAAAAGTTACGGGGCAGCTAAAGCTGCCTCTGGACAAAGTGTGTAGTGAAACGTGTAGTAAAAGTAGTAAAAGTGTAGTTTTGGGGTAAGTGCGGATTTTGAAAGAATAGCTTGATTTCATTGGGGGAAAACGCTAGAATTTCCCTTGGAAAAAATGGCTAGGTTCTCCGAGCCCTGCCTCTGGAGCCAACTAACTCTTAAAAATGAAAGCGTTTTGTCATCCTTGCCGCATTTTCTTCGGTGTGATTCTTTTCATATTCACTTTCAACCCGTTTGCCGCTGCCAGCCCAAGCCCGCGTGATTATCCCGTCAAACCCGTGCCCTTCACCGCCGTTCACTTGAATGATGTTTTTTGGGCGCCGCGAATCGAGACCAACCGCCTGGTGACAATTCCTTATGCCTTCGGAAAATGCGAAGAGTCCGGGCGCATGTATAATTTCGAGCGTGCTGCGGCTGTGTTGCGCGGCGAAAATATTTCCGACCGCAAAGCCCCGGGTTTTCCGTTCGACGACACCGACCCTTACAAAGTTCTTGAAGGCGCTTCCTACTCGCTGGCAGTGCAACCCGACCCGAAAACGTCCGTTTACCTCGATAAACTCATTTCACTTTTTGCCGCCGCGCAGGAGCCGGACGGCTACCTTTACACGGCACGTACGATTGATCCGCAACACCCACACCCATGGGCCGGCACAAACCGCTGGGTCAAAGAATCGCAGTCGAGTCACGAACTTTACAACGCCGGCCATTTATTTGAGGCCGCCGCCGCGCATTATCAAGCCACGGGTGAAACCAATTTGCTCCATGTCGCGCTCAAGGAGGCGAATTTGCTTTGCGATACTTTCGGACCAGAAACGAACAAACTTCATTTCTGGCCTGGTCATGAAGTCGTTGAAATGGGTCTGGCAAAATTATATCGCATCACCGGCGACGCGCGTTACCTCAACCTCGCCAAATACTTCATTGATGTTCGCGGCAGCAGACCGGGCGGCGACGATTATCATCAATCGCGCATTCCGCCTGTTGACCAGACCGAAGCCATCGGCCACGCTGTTCGCGCCGGCTATCTTTACAGCGGCATGGCCGATGTCGCGGCGCTTGCGGGGGATAAAAATTTGGTCCACGCGATTGACACGATTTGGGGAAATTGCGTTGGCAAAAAACTTTACATCACCGGCGGCATTGGCGCGCGGCACGATGGCGAGGCGTTCGGAAAAAATTACGAACTGCCCAACCTCACCGCCTACAACGAAACCTGCGCCGCTGTCGCCAACGATTTTTGGAACGAGCGACTTTTTCTTTTGCATGGCGACGCCAAATACGTGGACGTGCTTGAACGCACGCTTTACAACGGCTTGCTCTCCGGCGTTTCGCTCGACGGCACGAGATTTTTTTATCCGAACCCGCTCGAATCCACCGGCGATTACGAACGCAGTCCGTGGTTCGGCTGCGCCTGTTGTCCCGGAAACATCACGCGCTTCATGCCTTCGATTCCCGGCTACTTTTATGCGCAACAAGGCGACACGCTCTACGTCAACCTTTTTGCCGGCGGCACCGCCGATATTAAATTGGACGACGGTCGCGCCATCAAAATGACGCAGGAAACAAAATATCCATGGGATGGGGCGGTAAAAATGACTGTCGAGCCGGATAAAAAATCGAAGTTCACCATCAATGTCCGCATTCCTGGCTGGGCGCGAAATGAAGCTGTTCCCGGCGAACTCTATAAATTTTTGGACACCGTAACCGAACCCGTCACGCTCAAAGTCAACGGCAAAAATGTTCCAATCAAATTGAACAAGGGCTACGTCAGCCTCAACCGCACCTGGAAAAGCGGCGACGTGATTGAATTAAATTTGCCGATGCCCGCACGCCGTGTCGTGGCCAACCAAAACGTGGAAGCCGATGCTGGTCGCGTGGCCCTG
>JBEKJN010000145.1:0-7143 GCA_050011235.1 Verrucomicrobiota bacterium
GTTTCTCAAACCAGAACCCGATGAGCAGATAGCTGGAAACACCGACCAGTTCCCAGAAGATGAACAGCTCGATGAAATTGTTCGCCAGCACGATACCGAGCATCGAGAACGTGAACAGGCTCATGAACGCAAAGAAGCGCGCCTTGCTCCGGTCGGCGTCCATGTAGCCATAGGAATAAATGTGAATCGCACCGCCGACGCCGGTGACGATGAGCATCATCATCAGGCTCAAGCGATCGAGCTTCAGGCCGAAATCCACGTTCAAATTGCCGATAGAAAGCCAATTGGTCGTCAGCTCAGAAGGTGTCGGGGTCCAGCCGTTGTTAATGATGAAACCAATCGTGAGGACAAAGCCGATGACAATGGCGCCGATGGACAAACCGGCGCTCACGTTGCGATTTTTCAATGTGAACAGCGTGATGCCCGCCGCAGCGAGCAGCGGCAGGAACAAAATGAGCCAGGGCAAAAGTTCGAGTTTCATCCGTTGAGATGGAAACATCGAACAACCAACATTGAACTCTGAACATCGAATGCCAGCGAAGTTTGCCGGTTCGGCGTTCGATGTTCGATGTTGGATGTTCGGTGTTTCTTCATGTCTTCAAAGCTTCATCGTGCTCAGGTCCTCGACGTGCGCGGACTGGCGTTTGCGGTAAAGCGCGACGATGAGTGCCAGGCCGACCGCGACTTCCGCCGCCGCGACGGTGATGATGAAAAAGACCAGGACCTGGCCGTCCAGCTTGTTGTTGAACCGTGAAAAGGAAACCAGCGCAAGATTGGCCGCGTTCAGCATCAGTTCCAGCGACATGTAAATGACGAGCAGATTGCGCCGCATGACTACGCCGAGCAGCCCCAGCGCGAACAGCAGGAAGCTGACAACCAGATATTGTTCGAGTCCAACATTCATGTTGCAGGCGAGAATGGAGGATGGAGAATAGAGAATAGCAAAGGCGGCACGTCTTCCACGCCATCTTCCATCTTCAATCTTCCATCTTCGCTTCTCATTTAAGGTCTTTCTTGCTCAACAAAATCACGCCCACCATCGCCACGAGCAGCAGTACTGAAACGATTTCAAACGGCAGCACGTACTGGGTGAACAGGAGTTTGCCGAGCGCTGCGGTGTCGCCATCGTGCGTAAGTGACGATTGCGCGTTGAACTTTGTCGCGCGCAGACTTTTCAAAAAAATTGCCACGATGGCGCCGACGGAAATCAACCCGCCAACAAAGCCGAATATTTTGATTTTGCGGCGTTGTTCCTCCTTCAAATCGAGCAGCATGATGACGAACAGGAACAGCACAATGACCGCGCCGGCGTAAACGATGATCTGGACAGCGGCGAGGAAGAATGCGTGCAGCAACACGAACAAGCCGGCCAGCGAAACGATGGTCAGCACCAGAAACATCGCGCTCGTGACCGGGCTGCGGCTGAACGGATTGGCCACGACGAGGACGCCGCACAACAGCGTCAGCGCCGCGAACACGTAAAATAAAATGTCAGGCAGTCCCATGTTGTCCCCGCGTCAGACCTTCACCGGAAAATCTTCCTGTGTCTTCGCTTCCTGCAGTTTATGTTTCCATTTCTGGATGCCGCCGTGCTCGCCACCGAGCGCGAGGAGCTTCTCTTTGTTGTAAATCATCTCGCCACGAGTCAGGCCCGTGAGCGAGTAATCCTTCAACAGGAAAATCGCCTCTTCCGGGCAGACTTCCTGGCAGTAGCCGCAGAAGATGCAACGCAGCATGTTGATTTCAAATTCGAGCGGTATTTTTTCCGCATTCGGACGGTCGGCCATTGGACCTGCCGGTCCTGGCGGAATGATTTTGATGGCCTTCGGCGGGCAGACGAATTCGCAAAGCTGGCAGCTCACGCACTTGGTGTTGCCGCCCTGGTCGCGAACGAGATACGGCGCGCCGCGATAGTCCGGCGGCACGGCCCATTTCTGCTCGGGATACTCCATCGTGACCGTCTTGCCGCCGAACAACGAGCGGAACAAATGCCGGGCGGTGACTTTGAATCCGCCGACAATCGCCGGCAGATAAAGCCTTTCCCAAAACGTCAATGGTTTGCGATTAACAATCATTTCAAATTTTCAATTCTTCGTAGCCGCCGATGTCAATCGGCGGACAAATTCAAATTAGCTCCGCGTTTTCACAAACGCGGCTACAAATCAACTTCTCATCCACAAAATTATTGCCGTCACCAGAATGTTCGCGAGCGCCAGTGGCACGAACCGCCGCCAGCCCAAATCCATCAACTGATCATACCGGAAACGCGGCCACATCCAGCGCACCCAGATGAACACCACCATGAACAGCAGCATCTTCACCAGAAAAATCAAAATGTGCGCGATGCCCGCAACCAGCGTCGCCGCCGGATGGTTCAGCCCCCAGAGCGGCAGCGTCCAGCCGCCGAAAAATAGCGTCACCATCATCGCCGCCGACGCGATCATGTTGGAATATTCGCCAAGGAAAAACAGCGCGAATTTCATCGAGCTGTATTCCGTGTGATAGCCGCCGACCAGTTCCTGCTCGGCTTCGGGAAAATCGAACGGCAGGCGGTTCGTTTCCGCGAAGGACGCGATCAGGAAAATAAAGAATGAAACCGGCGAATAAAGCACCAGCCAGCCGTGTTGCGCCTGCCAGCCGATGATCTGGCTCAGATTCAAACTGCCCACGATCAGGAGCACCGGAATTACCGACATGCCCATCGAAATTTCGTACGAAATCATCTGCGCGCTCGACCGGATGCCGCCGAGGAACGGATATTTCGAGTTCGCCGCGTAGCCCGCGAGGACAATTCCATAAACGCCGAGTGAAACGATGCCGAACGTGTAGAGGATGCCGACGTTCAAATCCGAGATGACCATTTGTTGGTGGCCGAGTTGCGAACCAAATGGAATCACTGCAACAACCAGCATCGCCGGAATGATGGCAATCGCCGGAGCGAGCCAGAAATAAACCTTCCGTACACCGGCCGGTGTGAAATCTTCCTTGAGCATGAATTTCAAACCGTCCGCCAGCGGTTGGAAAAAACCGATGCGGGTCAGAAACGTCCCAACGACCGGAATATATTGGACAAACGGCGGCGCGGCGCGGTTCGGCCCGACGCGGTCCTGAATCCACGCCGAAATTTTGCGCTCGGCCAGAACCGCGTAGGCCACCATGCCCTGCACCACGCCGATGACGATGGCGATTTTGACCACGCTGAAGATGATGAATTTCCAGTTCATTTTAGATTTTCACCGTCACGCCCGTGTCGCCGAGGCTTGCCCATGCCAAACCGTTGAATGCAGGCACGTCCTTCGCCATTTCGTTGAACAAACCTTCGATGGTCAGGAAACCGTCCTGGCCGGTGACGTTGTAAACCAAATCATGCAAAAATTCCCACTCGGGCCGCGCGTCGCCGGGCGCTTCGACCGCCTTCATGAATTTCTGGACGCGGCCCTTGGCGTTTGTAAACGTGCCGCGTTTCTCGACGTGCGCGCAGCCAGGCAAAAGGTAATGTGCCAGCTTCGTCGTTTCGTTCGGCAGAATGTCGCTGACGATGAGCGTGTCCAGTTTGCCGAGCAAGTCCGCGCCGATGCCGTTCTTCGTCACGTCCTCGCCGAAAACAATGAGCGTTTTAATTTTGCCGGCCCGGATGAATTCGGCGATGGGCATGAGCTTGATGCCCACGCTCGCCTGGCAGATGCCGATGAGCCGGGCGCCGGTCTTGTTCGGATTGCGGTCGGCGTTCAGCAACAGCTTGTCGCCCTCGCCGAAACGCCCGACGGAATCGGTCATCGCCCCGAACTTGTCAGCCAGCTTTTTGAGCAGCCACAATTCCTCATTGGTCTGCCGCGCCGAGGCGATAATGGCGACCGAACCGTGCGCGGCCCGCTTAAGTTGCTCCGCGATTTCCGACAGCGCGGCAGTCCACGTTGTCTTTTGTAGGACAGGCATCTTGCCTGTCTCTGACTTTTCTGAAGATGGGGACAGGCTGGAAGCCTGTCCTACATCACGAATCAAAACGTCCTTCAACCGGTCTGCCCGGCCAATCCACTTGTAATTCAAGCGACCGTAATCGCACATCCAGCACGCGTTGACGGCGTCATTTTCGCGCGGCGTGTAGCGATAAATTTTTTCTTCGCGCGAGCCGACGATGATATTGCAGCCCGTCGCGCAGCCCGTGCAGATGCTCTTGGTTTCCTTGAGAAACCACACGCGCATCTGGAACCGAAAATCCTTCGACGTTAATGCGCCGACGGGACAAATGTCCACGGTGTTCAGGGTGTAATTGTTGTCGAAAACCTTGCCCGGATAAGCGGTGAGAGTGCTATAGCTGCCGCGATTGACGATGCCGAGCGCGTCGTCGCCCGCGATGTCCTTCGTGAACCGGATGCAACGGGTACAAAGGATGCAGCGTTCGTCGTCGAGCACGATGCGCGGGCCAAGATTAACGACCTTCGGCTTATGCACCTTCGGTTCGACGAACCGGCTCTCGGATTTGCCGTAGTCCACCGAGTACTCCTGCAATTTGCATTCACCCGCCTGGTCGCAAATCGGGCAATCGAGCGGATGATTGATGAGCAGGAATTCCAGCACGCCCTCGCGCATTTGTTTCACACCGGGTGTGTTCGTGTAAATTTCCATGCCGGGCGAAATCGGAGTGGCGCAGGCGATGGCGGGACGCGGCGATTTCATGATTTTCGATGTGCCGTCGGGATTCAAAATTGGTTTGCGGTCCGGGCCGAGCGCCGGCGTGCCGTACTCCACGAGGCACATGCGGCAATTGCCCGCCACCGGCAGCTTCGGATGATAGCAATAATGCGGGACTTCCGTCTTCGCCAGTTCACACGCCTGAATCATCGTGGTTGGAATCGGCTTGCCGGAAATTGGATCGGGCATCGTCTTCGGCGCCTCGATTTCGCGCCCGTCCACCTTTACCTTGATCTTCTCGATCGCTGGTGCGGCAGGCTTTATTTCAGTTGTGGCTGCGGGTGACATGGCAATCAGTGGTGCACGGCGGCCAATTGTTTTGGTTCCGCCGGCTCGGCATTTTCCTTTGCGCGGCGCGCTTCATCGGCCGCGCCTTTGGCAATGAATTCGTCCTTGAACTTCGCCACGAAACTTTGCACCGGCCAGGAGCAGGCTTCGCCAAAGGCGCAAATCGTCCGGCCGCCGGGAATGTTATCCGCGATTTTCACCAGATACTCGGCATCACTCGCGCGGCCTTCGCCGTGGGTGAGACGATGGAGCGCCTTGCTCATCCAGAGCGAACCTTCGCGGCAGGGCGTGCATTGGCCGCAACTCTCATGCGCGTAAAACTCCGCGATGTTCGCCAGAGCTGCGACGATGTCGGTCGAATCGTCCATCACGATGATCGCACTCGAACCGCTCATCGAGCCGGCGGCGATGAGCGAATCAAAATCGTAGGGTAAATCGAGCACGTCCACTTCCTGCTCAACGAGTTGGCCGTCCGGGCCCTTGCGCTTGAGTTTGAACTTTTCGCCCGCCTTGAAAACCTTCGCCGACGAGCCGCCGGGGATGACGGCTTTCAATGAACGCCCGGGACGCAGTCCCCCGCCGAACGCCGGATCGTTGATGAGCTGGCCGAGGGTGACCTTGCCGGTCTCGATTTCGTAATAGCCGGGGCGTTTGACGTGGCCGCTGAGGCTGACGATGCGCGTGCCGGTGTTGTTCGGCGTGCCGAGTTTGGCGAATTCCCCGCCGCCCATCGCGACGATGTGCTTCACGTTGCAGAGCGTCTCGACGTTGTTGACGATGGTCGGGCACATCCACAGGCCGAGCACCGCCGGAAAATACGGCGGCTTGATGCGCGGATACGGCCGTTTGCCTTCGAGCGATTCGATGAGGCCGGTTTCCTCGCCGCAAATGTAGGCGCCCGCACCGCGATGAACATAGATTTCCAAATCGTAGCCGCTGCCCAAAATATTTTTGCCGAGGAAATTTTTCGCGCGGGCTTCGGCCAGCGCCTGGTGCAACAACTTTGCGCCATCGGGCATTTCGCCACGAATGTAGATGTAGGCGAGATGCGCGTCGTTGGCGAAGCATGAGATGATTGTGCCTTCGATCAACTGATGCGGGTCTTTGTAAATGATCTGGCGGTCCTTGAACGTGCCCGGCTCGGATTCGTCAGCGTTGCAAATAAGATAAATCGGCTTGCCGCTCCTGCGGTCAACGAAACTCCATTTCAAGCCGCACGAAAAACCCGCGCCACCACGGCCGCGCAGGCCGGAGGTCATGACTTCCTGGCGGATTTGTTCCTGTGGCGACTGGGTTTTGCCGTCGGGCAAGGTTTTGGGCTGCAGCGCGAGCGCTTTTTTGAGCGGCTCGTAGCCGCCGTGACGCAAATAGCATTCGATGTCGGGCGTGTACCCCGGCTCGTCGGCGTATTTCAAAATCAATTTGTATTCCTGCGCCATTTTTAATTGTAGGACAGGCTTCCAGCCTGTCTCTGATTCAAAATCAAAAAGTCGGAGACGGGCAAAATGCCTGTCCTACGCTGTCGGCTTGACTGGCCGATAAAACCCTTTAGCCTGTTGGACGCTCCGGCTTGCCCGATGGTGTAACGGTAGCACAGCAGACTCTGGATCTGTTTGTCATGGTTCAAATCCATGTCGGGCAGCCAATGGCCATTTACGATTTTCGATTGACGATTGACGATTTGCATCAGACTTCACTCACTTGGACTTCGCCACTATCTCATCTGCCTTCGCTTGCGAAACGGCTTCATAAAAGTCGTCGTTGCACATCATCACCGGCGCCGTGCCGCAACTCGCGAGACATTCGACGAATTCGACTGTGAACTTTCCGTCCTTCGTCGTTTGCGGGCCATGCGCGTGCGCTTCCAGCCCCAGCTTCTCGCAAAAATGTTTGTGCAGTTCATGCGCGCCGCCCAGCGCGCAGCTCAACGTCCGGCAGACCTTGATTTGATATTTGCCCATCGGCTCCTGCCGCAGCATCGGATAAAACGTCACGAGCTCATAAACATTGATGGGCTGCAGTGCGAGCTTCCTCGCCGTCCACTCGACCGCCTCCTGCGAAATCCAGCCAAACTGCTCCTGGATGGCGTGCAGCACCATCAACGCCGCCGCGCGCTTCTCGGGGTAATGCGTGATCAATTCGTCCACTTCCGCTTCCAGCGCG
>JBEKJN010000146.1:0-7140 GCA_050011235.1 Verrucomicrobiota bacterium
TCCAGTATCGTCGGTTTTGATGAGCATCACGGTTGACTTGCCATCCATGACGACAACGCGTTGGGGTTTCTCGACCCGCCATTTCAAGTCCGGTTCGAACTGTTTCCACAGTTCAATCGTATAAAACGAACAATCGGCGTTGATGTAACTAAAATTATCCTGCGGCGCAGTGCGTAACTGGCCGCGCAGATGAATGCTGGTGAGTTTGGCCACGGCCTGCGCGCCTTTGGTCATGACTTCAACCGCTTTGGCCTGCGCGTTGGGCGTGGTCAACAAGATGGTTAATAGGATGATCGCTGCCGCGCCCGCCGCCGCGCCCAACCCGAATCCCCAACGATGTTTTAAGATTTTGCTCATAATGGTTTCTCTTTCCGGTTCTTTTCTTTTTTGGAGAACCCGCCGCATCACCGGTTCGACGATGGACACCTCGGCGGTGGCCTGGCCACGAGCGGCCAGCCGCTGTTGCAGGCTGGCGATTGCCTGGTATTCAGCCCGGCAACCGGCACAGGCTTCCAGATGAGCCTGGCATTCGAGCAATGCCTCGCGGTCCAGCAACCCTTCCGCGCAGGCGACCAAATTGTCCCGGCATTCAGCGCAGTTCATAATTATTGTGTTTGGTTGACTGTTGGTTCCGCGCCTTCGCGGGCCGCCAACTCCTGCCGCAGCAGGGCGTAGGCGCGCGAAAGCGTTTTGGTGACCGTGCCCAGCGGCAGGTCGAGTCGTGTGGCCACTTCCTGACAGGAAAGCCGCTCGTAATACCGCAGCAGGATCACTCGACGGTGGGATTCAGGCAGGGCGGCAATGGCTTCTTCCAAAGGATACACTTCACTGCTGTCAGTCACGTCCGTCATCATGGTCTCGGCCGCTTCACGGTCGCGTTGCCGATGCGCCACAGCGCGGAACTGTTCCTTGGCGACCCGTCCCGCGATGCCCAGCAGCCAGGAGTAAAACGACTCCGGCTTCCGCAGCTTCTTCAATGACAGAAAGGCTCTCACAAACGATTCCTGCGCCGCTTCCTCGGCCTGCCCGCCGTCTCCGACCCGGCTGGCCAGGTAAGAGAACAGCGGCTTTTGGTAACGCTCCACCAGCAGACCGAAGTCCTCCGGGTGACCGTCCCGGCAGTGCTCGACGTATTCTTTGTCGGTTAAGTCCATGCCATTTCCTGTTCAAACGAACTCCACCGTCATCTGATAGTGCGGTTCAAGGCGATTTTGCGACAAACAGATGAGAAGTTTTTTCAACAAGTGTCGAGTGTTGAAAGTTGAGAGTTTAGTGTCGAAATAAAAACGGGGAGCGCATGCGCCTCGCGTGCCGTGTTCCGCGCCCTCGCGGAACACAGAAGACTTTGCTGTTGTTCAGCGTTTCATGACTTGCGTGAGCTGTTCTCCGGCCGGCGAGGGCGCCGGTCGGGACACGCGAGGGCGCGTGTGCTCCCCGAAACGAACTGCATTGGCGCTGCTAAAGCTTGAATTTCAGCGGTCCGGGCAACAAATTGCAGAGCAATGGCAGACAACAGTTCAGCGGAGAAACTCCGGCTGTTTGTGGCGATTCCGATGCCGGAAGCGGTCCGGAATGAAATCACCGGCGTCCAGCAGGAATTCCAGCGATTGGTGTCGCGCGAAGCTGTTCGCTGGACGAAACCGGAGCAATTCCATCTCACGCTCCGGTTCCTCGGCGATGTTCCGGTTGAGCGCGTGGCGGCTTTGCAGGAAGCCGTCAAGGCGGTTTGCCGTGGCAGTTCGGCTCTGCGCCTGCGGGCGCAAGGCACCGGCTTTTTCCCGAATGCCCGGTCACCGCGCGTCATTTGGGCCGGCGTCAACGACGGCGAAGGGCGTCTGGCGGATTTGCAAAAAAAGATTGAAGGTGCGGTTCAGCCGTTCACGCAGGAGCCGGGGACGGAAAGGTTTGCCGGCCATGTGACGGTCGGGCGGGTCAAATTTCTGAAACGGCCTGAAATTGAGAAGCTGGCGGCGCACGCACAGGCCGTCCAAGACCGTCTGTTCGGCGAATGGACGGCGAACGAGGTTGAATTGATTCGCAGCGATCTGCTGCCGGCCGGGGCGTGCCACACGTTGCTCGCAAAATGCCGGCTGGAATGATTCGATACCGAAATCTTATTGAGTTTCGTGCAAATGGGGGGACGAATATGCGCCAAATGCGGAGCGCGGCTCTATGAGCCGCAGCACCTTCGACTGTTCGTAAACCTGCGGAATTGCTTGAAACCAAATGTCGGCGAAACCGCTGCGGGTCACAGACCCGCGCTCCTGTGACAAGTGTCACGTTTCAACCCTTGTGAAACCTTTACAGCCTTGCTTACGTCTTTCAGAATGTATGCTTAAGTCGTTTTCAGCCGACCGCTGGAGTTATGAGACGGCGGCGCATCTGTTGAACCGGGCTGGATTCGGCGGGCCGCCGGCGGAAATCCAAAGGCTGGCCGACCTCGGCCCGGACAAGGCGGTTTCTTCATTGCTTGACTACGAGAACATTCCCGATTCCACGCCCGATCCGGTCTGGGCCAAACCCGACCCGGAGGGAGTCAAAAGCCTGCGGGATGCCGTCCAAAAGGCAACGCCGGAGGAGCGCCGGCAAATCCAGCAGCAGCAAATGCGGCTTCAATATGAGCGCCTGATGGAACTGCGCGGCTGGTGGCTGAATCGCATGGCCAAGGGGCCGCGGCCGTTTCAGGAAAAGATGGTGCTGTTCTGGCACGGGCATTTTGCCACCAGCTTCGAAAAGGTGCGCAACGCCTATTACCTGTGGCGGCAAAACGAGCTGTTCCGCCGCCTCGCCACGGGCAACTGGCTGGAATTGCTGACGATGACCGGCCAGGACCCGGCGATGTTGATCTGGCTCGACCAGGCGGAAAGCCGCAAGGAGCATCCGAACGAAAATTTCGCGCGCGAGGTCATGGAACTTTTTTCGCTCGGCGAAGGCCACTACACCGAGCAGGATGTCACCGAGGGCGCCCGTGCCCTGACTGGCTGGTCGTTGGACCGCCTGACCGAAAATTTCATTTACCGTCCATTCTTTCACGACAACGGCATCAAGACGTTTCTCGGTCGGACCGGCAATCTCAACGGTGAGGACGTGATGGTGCAAATCGTCACCCAACCGCAGGCCGCGCGCTTCATCACGGCCAAGCTCTGGAATTATTTCGCCGGCCAACCGCCATCGGATTTCCTGAACGACGCGCTCGCCGCCGTTCTTCGCGGGAACGGGAACAACTTCAAGCCGTTCCTGCGCATCATGTTCCGCAGCGAGGAATTTTACGACGCCGCCATCATTCGCAACGAGGTCAAAAGCCCGGTGCAATGGCTCGTCGGCAGTGCGCGAATGCTCGAATGCGATTTGCCGCCGACGCCGGTCTGCGAAGCCATCCTGCGCAATCTCGGACAGGACTTGTTCGCGCCGCCGAACGTCAAGGGCTGGGACGGCGGCATTACCTGGATCACCACCAACACGCTGCTGGCCCGTTACAACGACGCAGCGATGCTGGTGCAGGGCACGTTCCCGCCGCTGGCGGCTTCCGACTTCGCGCGCAAACCGGGCGGGCAGGGGGGCGCCAAAGTCGAACGCCAGGCACAACGCGTCCGCGTCGGCGGTGTAAGCGTGGACAAAATCGTTTCACCGGCAGAATTCGCCGACAAAGACCTGCTGGTCAAGTCATTGGAACACAGGCTATTGCAAACGACGCTCAAGGACGAACAGCAAAAAGCGTTGCGCGATTTTCTCGGTTCCAAAACGAAATTGGACGACATGGACGTCCGCACTGCCATCCGGCTCGTCATGGCCACACCGCAATATCAAGTCACATGAAGAAAACAAGCGGAGTATTGGAGTACTGGAGTGATGGAGTGTTGAGTTGGCAAAAACGCAACGCAATTTCCCCATTACTCCACCTCTCCACCACTCCATCGCCCCGATTTTTTCTATGAACGAAATTTCCCTCCAAACCCGCCGCGAATTTCTGCGGACGACCGTGCTCGGCAGCGCGCTGTCGTGGACCGTTCCGGCGTTTCTGGCCGACACCTTTGCCGCGTTGCACAGCGAGGCAGCGGGTTCCGCCACGCAAATCGTCACCGGCAAGGACGCCACCATACTCGTCGTGCTGCAAATGGCCGGCGGCAACGACGGCCTCAACACCGTCGTGCCTTATGCGAATGATTTTTATCACCGGGCGCGCCCCAAACTCGGGCTGACCGCGCAACAGGTTTTGAATTTGAACGGCGAGATTGGTTTTCACAACGCGATGACCGGGTTCAAGGAGTTGTTCGATTCCGGGAACCTGGCCGTGGTGCAGGGCGTCGGTTATCCGAATCCGAACCGTTCGCACTTCCGTTCGACGGAAATCTGGCAGACCGCCAGCGATTCGGACAAGGTGGAGAAATACGGCTGGCTCGGACGCTATTTCGACAATTGCTGCGCCGGCGCCGACCCGACGGTGGGCGTGACCATCGGCAGCCAGTTGCCGGAGGCATTTTTCGCGAAAAAACCCACGGGCATCTGCTTCAACAATCCGCAGAGCTATCGCTTCATGGCCAACGGCCGGCGCGGGCCGGGCGGGTTGGACCTGACCGAGGCGGCTTACGAAAAAATGAATGAAGTGGACATGTCCAGCGCCTCCCCGGATGAAAACTCCGGCGGCAGCATCGGCTCCTTGGCGGCGGGAATGCCGATGCAGGGCGGCAAAGCGGTGGACTTCATCGAACGCACCGCGCTCGACGCGCAGGTCAGCTCCGACGAAGTGCGCAAGATTGCCGACCGCGTCCAGAACCAGGCGACGTATCCGGCGTCGCAACTCGGCAACTCGCTCAAGCTCGTCGCCAAGCTCATCGGCGGCGGCCTGCCGACGCGGATTTATTACGTCTCGCAGGGCGGTTACGACACGCACACCAATCAAATCCCCACGCAACAACGTCTGCTTGCGGAGCTGGGCGATTCGACGAAGGCGTTTGTGGATGATTTGAAGGCGCAGGGCAACTTGCCGCGCGTGCTGGTGATGACGTTCAGCGAATTTGGCCGGCGCGTCACCGAAAACGCCAATGGCGGCACCGACCACGGCGCAGCGGCGCCGATGTTCATTGTCGGCAACAAGGTGAAGGCCGGGCTGCTGGGGACCTATCCGAGCCTCGCGCCGCAGGATTTGTTCGAGGGCGACATCAAATACAACGTGGATTTCCGCAACGTCTATGCCGGAGTATTGGAAAGCTGGTTGAAGACGAAGAGCGCGCCGATTCTGGGCCGCCAATTCGAGCCGCTGCAACTGGTTTGATATTCAACCACGCGAAAATGCCTTCTCATTCTTCGCCAGCCGGCTTCCGTTTTGGCTTTGGCTGTCTTGGACGTTTGGGTTTACTGTTCACAGCGGGGATAGGGAATTCCGCTGCTGGCAGGGTTTGTTGTTTCTTGTGCAGCCGATCGCTCAGCCACTGACGTTGCCAATGATTCATTCCGGAATGGAAGGGGTTCATATTCTACTCATTTATTCAGTTTGGTAGAGAAAACTACTCATGCAAAACTGCGGAGGAATGCAATTGCCTCCGCACGCTTGGGAAAGGTCGCATCAATCTTCGCACCGGTGTTGAATCGAACTTGAACTTCAAACGCCTCCCGTTGCTCGCCGCCTTCGCGCAAACGATACGACTTCTCTTCCTCAATCAAATAGGCAATCGCGCTATCAACATCAGAACACTCGACAGAATGACCGCGAAGCACGGTCAACCGAACCGAAGCCACCTGACGCGTGAGCGCGGCTTCAAGACGCTGCTTGAAATCCGCAATTTCCCGCGCGTGAAGCGCATGAATTTTTGCCAGCAGGCGGTTGGTCGCTTGTGGCTGTGGCAGGGATTCCCATTTCGCAATTTTTTCCCGAAATTGCTCCTCGGTTGTGCCGTCTACGCCGTCTTCCGATGAAGCATCAATGCCGAGTTCCTCGAACGCGGCCAGAATTGAGTCGTAGGGAATGTGCAAGACACCGAAGCCTTTCGATTCCAACTGATGCAGCGCGTTCCGAGTAAACTCACCTGCGAGCACTGCGCCGCAGAACGGTTGATGACGTGAGAACGTCAGAGCAATCGGCATCACCGCCGCTTCGATTTCCTGCACCTTGTTCTTCGAGTGCTTGGTATATCGTCGCCACGCTGACTCGATGAAAGCGATGGGGACGCCAAGCGTGTCCTCCGTTCCTCCGCGTTCCAAAACATAGTCGAGGTCGTGCTTGTTGCCGTAGCCATCATGCCACGTCACTTTGCCCTGCCCGCCGCGCGTGGCGCGCGGTCGTTTGAAATCAAGGTGAAGTCCATGCCGCTGCGCGACTTCGCCGAGAATGTTGCGGACGAACATCTCGAAAACGTCCCCGATGATTTGTCCCCAACGATGAGCGAGTGATTCGGCCATGAGGTTTCCTTCCTATCCGCGAACCCACAAATGCCCTTCGCACATCGGCACGCGGTGTTTGCGGTTCTTCCATTTGATGTTCCGGTCGCGGAGTTTTTCAAACGTCCATGAATTGAATCCAGCGGCTTGCGCGAGTTTGCCGAACCATTCGATGACCGGCACATAGACGCCATAGGGCGCGGAATCGCCGATGACGAAGCAAACTTCGGACGGTGAGGCACAAACCCGGCGGAGCGCCTTCCACGTCTGCGCCAGGTCGAGGAAGTAGCAGGCCACCATGTTGTTGTAGGTCTTCTTGCCGCCGCGCTCCAACCGCACCAACGAGAGCTTCTGGCAGACCGGCACGATTTCGTCGCGGATGGGCGCAAGCTCAGGCGCTTCCAAAATTTCATCAAGATTCACCGCGTTAGGCGGGACGTGCTGGGAACAAGCGCGAACCAAGTGTTGCCTGACCGCTTCCTGAAGGTCGCCCCAACCGCGAATTTCGCCCATGAACGTCATTTCCAGCCGCGTGGCGTCCGCGTAATCGTAATTATTCGCATAGGGTGGCGACGTGATGACGAGGGTGGCCCAACCATCCGGCACGGTCACGCACTTGCGCGCGTCATCCACGCGCAACTTTGCCAGCGGCTTGGCCCGGCGCGCCATGAAACGGATGTCGGCGGCGATCATCTGCACCGCCTTGTGCAAAGCAAGCTCCGGCGCCGGCGGCACGGTCTTGCACCGTCCAGGCAGCACATATTG
>JBEKJN010000147.1:0-7096 GCA_050011235.1 Verrucomicrobiota bacterium
CGCGCAGCTCGGCGGGGATTTCCTCGAACGGCACGAGCGTTTCGTTGCAATGCTGGCAGATGAGGCCGGCCTCGCGCACGTCGCGCGTGAGCAGCGGCAGGACCGGCGCGCGGCAGCACGACGATTCGGCGTAGGCGGCGGGCGGCGTGGCCAGCCGCTTGAGCCAGATTTGCCGGTCGTGCGCCAGTTGCGCTGCCAGCCGGTAGGCGCCGACGAGCGGATGCGACAGCCGCCACGCCTTGCCTTCGAGTTCGCCGAGCGTTTGCGCCAGCCAGCGCGCGAGCGTGAGATCGTCCCATTCCTGAAACGCCCGGCCATATTCCTGCCAGAGCCGGTCGAGCGGCGAATCCGATTCAAATGCCATGGCCGCAGCATGGCGCGGGGAAAAAGTTTTGTCGAGCGGCGTTGAGGAACATCAGCGCGGACGAATAGCTAGTCGGCATCGAAATCCTCGACGCCAAGCAAGTTCTGGCGGCGGGCAAAATGCCGAAACTTGCGGTTGAAAATCTGCCGCTTGTGGCGGCATGATGTCATTAATGGCTCGCAACAATAGAAAGTCACCAGCGGGAATTGAATATGTCGGCATACCCGGTGTAACTGAAGAATGTAAAAACGCCGTCATGCGGTTGCTTCAATACAGCGATCAAATAACCCGCGTTAGAATTCTTTCTTGTGCTAGAGATCATGGGTGTAAAGACCATTGCCTTTTGTTGACTGTTAATGTCGGTGACATTGTTGCGGTCAAATCTGGTTTTGCTTCTGGCTATTTGGGCGAAGGTTCTCATGGGTTCTCATTTATTCTCCAACTGCTAGAAACTCACGGCGCTGAAATTCAGGAATATAATGTCGATGCGGAATTAATCGAACGTCTTGATATGTCGTTGCTGACGCGTGGCGACATCGAAAAAATTGACGCAGTTCAACCAGTTCGACCGACTCGCTGGTATGATTATATTGTTGACCGAGACGAAAAAAGAGGCGAACGCGGAACATTGTGGTGGGATTTTCCACCAGTTATCCCTTGGTCAATTATTGATAACCGTATCGCTGACTTGGCCTTGAACTTTTTCAAGCGCCCAGACAATAGCCTTTTAACTGGCTATCGACGCTTGGAGGACATTGTGAGGAACCGAACGGACATAGATGAGCACGGTGTTAAGCTGTTTTCACAAGCATTTGTTGGAAAAACAGCGAAGTTGGGCTGGAAAAACCTAGATGAAAATGAACAGGTTGGCCGAGGACAAATGTTTATAGCCACATACATGGCATACCGAAATCCTAGAGCGCACCGTGAATTGGAACATGAAATTAACAGCTTGCTGGCAGAATTTATTTTGCTCAACAACTTGTTTCTTCTTGAGAAAGAATCTTGTGAAAGAATTGTAGAAACGGAGAAATAACAGTTTCCGGGTTTATCTATTTTTCCAACTTAACAACCGCAGCGCGTTGCCGATCACAATCAGGTCCGACGCGCCCATGGCCGCCGCGCAGAAAATCGGGCTGATGAATCCCAGCGCGGCAAGCGGCACGCCCAGCGCGTTGTAAAAGAACGCCCAGAACAGGTTTTGTTTGATGGTGCGCAACGTCGCCCGCGCCAGACCGAGCGCCTCCGGCACGGCCTCGATTTCCGATTTCAGCAAAATGATGTCCGCCGCCTCGCGCGCGATGTCGCTGGCGCGGCTCACGGCGACGCCCAGATCGGATTGCGTAAGCGCGGGCGCGTCGTTGATGCCGTCGCCCACGAACGCCACGCGCTCGCCCGTCGCCTGAAGTTTTTTCACAAACTCCGCCTTTTGCTCGGGTCGCACTTCGGCAAACACATTGACCGTCGCGATACCGACCTGTTTGGCAATGCTCGCGGCAGTCAAAGAATTATCACCGGTGACCAAATAAGTTTTGAGTCCCTGCCGTTGAAGCTGCCCGATGACTTTCGCCGCATTCGATTTCACCGTGTCACGGACGGCGAACAGGCCGAGCAAGGTTTTGTCGGAGGACAGGCCGACGATGGTAGCGCCCTGTCGCGACCATTCAGCGATGAATTTTTCGCCCGCCGCCAAAGCAACGCCCGATTCCTTGAGCCAGCGCAGGGAACCGAGGCGGACAATTGAGGGTTGGATCTTTGCCTCGACGCCACGGCCGCGGATTTCCTTCCAGTCAGCCAATTCGATTTGCTCGTCCGAAATTTTGGCAACCGCCTGGCTGACGGGATGGGCGGAATGACGCGCGAGCGAAGCGGCCAGAAATTTCGGATTACAGATGGCGGATTGCAGATTTTCCCAGACTCGCGCCACGCTGGGTTTGCCTTCGGTGATGGTGCCGGTTTTGTCAAAAACCACGGCGGTGATTTTGCCCGCTTTCTCCAGCGCCACGCCGTCGCGAATCAAAATGCCCCGTCGGGCGGCGGCATTGGCCCCGGCCATGATGGCGGCGGGCGTGGCCAAACCCATCGCGCATGGGCAGGCGATGATGAGCACGGCGGCGGCGATGATGAAACCCGCCGCCACGCCGGCCGGCGCGTGCGTGTGCCAGAAAAATTGCGCCAGCGCGTCGTGAATCCCGGCCGCCGACTCCGGCGCGAGTCCCCACCAAAGTCCGGCAGCGATGGCAATGACAACGACGACGGGCACGAACACGCTGCTCACGCGGTCGCCGAGGCGCTGGATGTCGGCGCGGCTGGTTTGGGCGCGTTGCACGGCGGCGATGATGTGTGCGAGCGCGGTACTTTCGCCGGTGGCGGTCACGCGCATGACGAGCCGGCCGTTCAAATTCACCGTGCCGGTGAAAAGTTCACTACCGGTCTTTTTATCTGCCGGCACGGACTCGCCGGTGAGCATCGCCTCGTCCACGGCGGAATCGCCTTCGACAACGACACCGTCCACCGACACGCGGTCGCCGGGTTTGAGCACGACGAAATCGCCGATTTTCAATTCGGAAACAGGAACTTCGGTTTCGTCTGTAGGAGACGACGTAAGGAGTCTCTGATCCATTGCCGATTTTCCAGTCAGAGCCTCGTTACCTCGGCTCCTACGGGAATTGATCCGCCGCGCGGTTTGCGGCGCGAGATTCAGCAGCGATTTCAGCGCGCCGGACGCGCGATTGCTCACGCGGGCTTCCAGCCAGTGGCCGGTGCTGATGAGTGTGATGATGGCGGCGGCTTCCATGAAATAGAGATGGCCACCCACACCGCCTTGCAGGGACGAAGCCTCCGGGCGAAGGCCTGTGAACAGCGCCCAGGCGCTGTAGCCGAACGCGGTCGTCGAGCCGAGCGCAACGAGCGTGTCCATGTTCGAGCTGCCGATTTTGAGCTGGTTCCACGCGCCACGATAAAATTGCGCGCCGGCGAAAATCTGGACGGCGCCGGCCAGCGCGAAGGAAAGCCACTGAAACCACGGCTTCAGGCCAAGGTCAAAAACCCATTCGCCAATCATCAGCAAAGCGGTGACGCAGACGCCGAGGAACAGATTCCATTGCCAGCGGGACTGGCGGTGTTCGTCATGGTCGTGCGCGGCGGCTTCGACCGGTTTGGCTGCGTAACCCGCTTCGGCGACCGCCCGAATGACCGCGGGAATATTTTGCGGCGCATCCGACGCCCAATGCACCGTGGCGCGTCCTGCTTCAAGCATCACCGACGCGCTGCGGACACCGGGCACGCTTTGAATGGCATCGGTCACGTGCCGCGCGCAGTTGGTGCAGGTCATGCCGCTGACCAGTAATTCCGTCGCGGCGGAATTTTGCCGGGCATCAGATTCGACTATGGGTGGCGATTGCATTTGCGCGCTTGAACATTTTATCGCGGGCAAAGGACTTCGTCGAATTTTGTTTGGATTACCTGAAGCGGAGAACCCGCTCAATGCGTCCGACGCACCGCCATGGCGTAGATGATGAGCAGCAGCGGAATAATTTCGAGGCCGAAGAAGAAACAGCCGAAGGAGCGCGCGATGTTCTTCCATTGTTCCCATTCGTCCTTCATGCGGTGTTGATCCAGCCTGCCTTTGGCCTTTGCCGGGCAGCCGGCGTCTGATTGAAAAGTTTGTAACGCATGGCCAATGATTGGCTGGTTCGGAAACAAAGCAGGACAATGGGTGAAAGTCGCGCGGGATGATATACTTTACAGATGCGAAAAACCCCAATATCCACCGCATTAAAAATGAGGCCGAAAAAGAATCATTCAGCTAACAATTCTAGTTTGTTATGATTAGGTGATTTTGGGCGATGTTTCAAAAATAATCGGAAATTTTCTTTTTGCATTTGCTGATTAGGTGGTGAAAAGAGTGCCGCAATGAAAAACGGCACTAACAATTCAGACGCAACGCCGCGTTGCGGGCTAAATCGTTTCCTTTTTCTGGCGCGGGGGATTCGCGGGTTTTTGGCGCCTGGCCTTTTTCGAGGTTGGCGGTGGCGGAGCGGCAATGGCCGTCATCACATTCTCTGGCAGGCCGTCCTCCGTTTGCCAGACACGGAGGAAATAGCTTGGCAGGGTCGGCGCTGCAGCACGCAGGCCGGGGCATGCGAAGCAAAGCAGCAGCGTGCAAATATGCTGACGCACCTTCGGGCCAAAATTGGCCGATGAAGGAACATGTTTGAAATTCTGCCGGGCGCACCGGGTGCGCGCAAGTTAAACCCGGCAAAGCGGTTGCTCACTTTTTAAACCGGAGCCGTTCTTTCAGATTTGCCATCAGTTCTTCACAATCCCCCGGCCGGCCGGCGGAAATTTTTTGGCTGCAATCCGGATTTGATTGACTGAATCGTGAACGGCGGTGAAGCGGTAAATTTTTTGCGCGCGATTCCGGCGGCGGCTTTGCTGGGAGGCAGCGGCATGCAAGCGCAACCCGCCATTGCCACCCGTCAACTCACTTCCTTCTCCAATCTTTTGACTTCTTTTTTAATCAAATCCATCGTCCGATGTTTGGCCAGATAAACCTGGTCAACCGAAATACCGAAGGTTGCGGCCACCTTTTCGGGTGTCCATTCCTTGTTCACATACAAGTCGAAGATTTGAAACTTTTGCGGGTCAAGCTGGCGTTTGACTTTGGCAATGGCCGCATCATACAGGTTCTTTTCCCATTCAGCGTCCCACAACGCGTCCAAATCCCGGCCCGTCGGATCAACCACTTTGTCCACCGTGCGGGTGCCGGTGGCGGTGTCTTCGAAAGATGAATGGCCGGCAACGAAAGGCCCGCGTTTGCGGAGCTGATCCGTGATGCGCCACCGGGTCATGTTCAGGAGCCAGGTTTTGAAAGAGCCAATCGCCGGGTCATATTTGAAGGCGGGCATGTGCTTGGCGACCGAGATCATCGTTTCCTGCACGACGTCCTGCGCTTCGGTCGCGGTCAAGCCGCCTTTGATGGCGACGCTGTAGATGAGTTTCCAGTAGGTGTCAAAAAAATCCTGCCAACTTGACTGATCCTGCCAGTCTTTGAGGCGTTGAATCAGGGTTGCGCGCGTTGGAATCAATTCATCCATGGCCTGTCCCATCAAACAAGTAATGTGGTCTGGTGTTGCTTTTGGCAATATAATACACCGCCATCCGAAAAATGTTGAAGAAAAAGGTGTTATATGTTTATCTCATCATTGTTCATCAGTCAGGTGCGTGAAGGGATTAAAACGCTTGAACTTGTTTGCTAAAGCCGGTCGCGACCTGTTAATGGCCGCAATTTTTTGGGGTTTCCTGGCTTGCGTCGGGGTGTCTCGTGCGCAGCCGATGGCCGGTGGCGCGGCCACAAACGAAATCCGGATTGTGGAACTGCAAGGCACGGCGGAGGTCGCTCCCGGCAACGCCACCACCTGGGCGCCTGCGCAAACCAACCAAATCCTGCGCCCGTTCGACCGGTTGCGCACCGGCGCCAACAGCCGGATTGCCTTCCTTTGGTCGGACCGGAGCGTGGTGTCGTTCGGCGCGTTGACGGAGGTCGAAGTGCTGCCGCCGAATGCATCCGATGCGCAATGCGGACTGCATTTGTTCCGGGGCATCATCTCGTTTTTTCATCGTGACGAACCGGGGCGCATCCGGGTCATCACCCGCGGCGCCGTCGCCGGAGTGGAGGGCACGGAATTCGTCCTGGCCGTCGAGACCGGGAAAGGCACGGAGCTGGCGACGATGTCCGTGATTGACGGCAGGGTCCGATTTGGCAACGAACAGGCCACGCTTCTGCTGACCAACGGCCAGCAAGCCGCTGTCGAGCCGGGCAAAGCGCCCGTTCGCATCGCGGGTTTCATTGCCAACAACGTCCTGCAATGGTGCTTTTATTATCCGGCGGTGATCAATCCGGACGATTTGCCGTTCACACCGGAAGAACAAAAAATCCTCGGCGAATCCCTCCAGGCTTACCGCTCGGGCGATTTGCTGGTGGCGCTGGCCAAATATCCGGCGGGGCGGCAGCCCGGCTCCGACGCGGAACGGGTTTATTATGCCGGCCTGCTGTTGGGTGTCGGACAGGTTGAACCGGCCGAATCGGTGCTGGCTTCGTTGTCCGTCTCTGAAGCTTCCAGCCGTCCGCAACGGATTGCCCTGGCCTTGCGCCAGCTCATCTCCGCCGTGAAGCGGCAGCCGAATCCGGCGGTGGTCCGTCCGCAATTGGCCACGGAATTTCTGGCGGATTCCTACTACGAACAATCGCGCGCTATCCCCGGAATTTCATTGCCGGCCGCGCTGGCTTCCGCCCGGCAGGCCGCAACCAACTCGCCGGATTTCGGTTTTGCCTGGGAACGCGTGGCGGAACTGGAATTCAGTTACGGCCATACTGACCGCGCCCTCGAGGCCCTGGACAAAAGTCTCGCCCTTGCGCCGCGCAATGCCCAGGCGCTCGCGTTGAAGGGATTCCTGCTCGCGGCGCAGAACCGCACTGGCGAAGCCATCGGCTGGTTCGATCGCGCGCTCGCCGTGGACTCCGCCCTCGGCAACGCGTGGCTGGGGCGCGGACTTTGCCGCATCCGCCGCAGTGATGCCCGGGGCGGACGTGAAGACCTGCTGGTGGCCGCGGCGCTCGAGCCGCAGCGCGCCGGGTTGCGAAGTTATCTGGGCAAGGCTTACGCGAATGCGGGCGATTACCCGCGCGCCGCCAAGGAGCTTCAACTCGCGGAAAAATTGGATCCCAAC
>JBEKJN010000148.1:0-7061 GCA_050011235.1 Verrucomicrobiota bacterium
CTTCGCTTCGGTTTGAAATTGGCTGAAAAGGATATTCAAATTGCAGGACAACCTTTATTCAAAGCGCCGGAAAATATTTGGAGAGGACTCGGCAGCATTACACAAGAAAGGCATCGAGCATCAAATTGGTTGATTGGATACGCTTCCGAAGATTTCTACGAAGTGACAACGGACACTTGAACGGCAATTATATTTACAGCATTGGCCCGCCCACATTGATTTTGTGCTTCAAGCAGTAAGCACCGTTATCCACGTATTTTTGCGCCCACCATTTCAGTTTGGCGCGTTCCTTTTCTGTCAGTTGGCGCACAATTTTCGCTGGCGCGCCGAGCACGAGCGAGCCGGGTGGAATTTTCATTCCCTGCGTCACCAGCGCCTTTGCGCCGATGATGGACTGTTTGCCGATGACCGCACCGTCCAGAATCACCGCGCCCATGCCGACCAGCACTTCGTCGCCGACCTTGCAGGCATGAATAATCGCGCCGTGACCGACAGTGACCCAGTTGCCAATGACGCACGGAAAATCGTCCGCGAGGTGCAGCACGGCGTTGTCTTGGATATTAGTGTGGTGGCCGACGACGATGCGGTTGATGTCGCCGCGCACCACGGCACCATACCATACGCTGGAATATGCGCCGAGGGTCACGTCGCCGAGCACGACTGCGGTTTTGGCGATATAAACGCCTTGGCCGAGTTTCGGCTGTTTACGCAAGAACGTGTCGAGTTGCTTTCCCGTTTTGCCCATGAAATTATTTTAACCGCAGATTTCGCGGATGTCGCGGATTGATTTTCAAAGTTCAAATTCGGACGGCGACACGCCGTCCCTTCCAAAATGAAAACGGCATTTTCCATTTCATTCGGCGTGCGCAAAGATTAAAATCCGGTTGTCGTATGACGAAACCGGTTTCACCACGTCCCGCCGCGCCGCGCCGGCGGCTGCCGCGTTCCTTCAAGGATTTGACGCCGTCAAAGCATTTCAATCCGCGCACATTTTTTCGCGAACTCATCTGGAAAGCGCTGCTGACTCGACGCACCGGGCAGCAGCGCCGCCCGATTTTCCCCAAATTGTCGCGCGGCCAGGTCGCCGTCACCTGGATTGGCCATGCCTCGTTTTTAATCCAGTTTACAAACCTGAACGTTTTGATTGATCCGAACTTTGCGAACTGGCTGTTCCTCCTGAAACGCATCAAGCGTTCCGGCTTGAAAATCCGGGACCTGCCGCGGATTGATCTGGTGCTGCTCACCCACGCGCATTTCGATCATTTCCACAAACCCACGTTGCGCCGCCTGCCGCGTCCGAAGATCGGCGTGATGCCGTGGGGTGTCGGCGATCTGGCCCAAAACCTCGGCTTCGCGCGCATCATCGAGCTGGAGTGGTGGGAAAGTTTTTCGCAAGGGGACTGGAAGGTCACGTTCACCCCGAGCCAGCATTGGGGCGCGCGCACGTTGCACGACCTCCATCGCGGTTACGGCGGGTTCGTTTTGGAGCATCAAGGCCGGAAAATTTATCACGCGGGCGACAGCGCCTATTTTGACGGCTTCAAGGAAATCGGAAAAAAACTTTCCCCGGAAATCGCGCTGCTGCCCATCGGCGCGTATCACCCGGAATCATTCCGTCGCATGCACATGGGACCGGACGAAGCGGTGCGGGCGTTCCGGGATTTGCGGGCGCGGTGGCTGGTGCCGATGCATTACGGGACCTTCAAATTGTCGTTCGAGGAAATGGACGAGCCGCCGCGCTGGCTCCGCGAAATTGCCGCAAAAGAAAATCTCACGCAGAAAGTCCGGATGCTTGACGAAGGCGTGCCAATGGTGTTTTGATGGGCGAAATTGCGCCGCGCCAACATGACCGACGACAACGGCAATTACCACGCATCGCCACTTGAGGCGCTCCGGCGTTACGTTCCGCTGGCGGTCTGGGTGATCGTCATTCTGGTCGTTCTCGCCATTCCACTGAAAATCATCAGTTACGGCTATCTGCCAGGTGACGACGCTTTGCGACATGCGGCCAAGGCGGTGAGCGACAAGTCGTGGTCGGAAATCCTCGTCCTCAACCATACCTATCAGATTGACCATGAGTTCGGCTGGAATCTGCTGTTGGAGAAAATCCATCATTGGGAAAACTGGAATGCCGAAGCGCTGGTGATTTTTTCCGTGGTGGCGTTGTTTGTTCTCGCGAACTGGTCGGTGCTGCCCTGGCTCAAGCGACCGGAGGCGTGGTTGATCACGCTGACAGTAGCGATGATTGTTTCGGACATCCCGCAGCGGTTCACGTTGGGGCGTCCTTATCTGGTGAGCATTTCGGTTTTGATGACGTTGTTTCTATTGTGGCAAAGGCACGGCGCATCGCCGCCGAAATGGTGGATGTCCATCCTGATGGCGGGTTTGTTCGCCGTCAGCACGTATGTGCATGGCGTGTGGTATCTGTGGATCCTGCCAGTGGCGGCGTTTTTCTTCGCCGGACAATTTCGCTGGGGGCTGGCATTGACGGTGAGCTGGGGGGTGGGGGTTTTGCTCGGCTCGGCACTCACAGGACATCCGGTGGCTTACCCGTTTCAGGCTTTAAAACTCGCCCTGCTTGCCACCGGCATGCACGCAACGACGCGCACGATGGCGTCGGAACTGCAACCCGCCAACGGCGACATCCTGGCCTTGGCCATTTTGGGTGGTTTGCTCATTTTGCGGCAGTTGGCAAAACTAAACGCCATCTCGCTCGCCAAAAACCCCGCGTTCTGGCTCATCTGTTTCTGCTGGGTGCTCGGTTTCAAAGTCGGGCGCTTTTGGGACGATTGGGGCTGGCCGGCATTGATGGTTTTGACGACGTGCGATTTACAGTTGCTTTTGCAGGCGCGTTTCGCAATGGATTCGTTCAAGCGGCTGGGGCTGGTGTGCGGACTGGCCCTGGCGGCTTATCTGTGTTTGACCAGCGACATCAACAGCCGTTGGTCGGCAACGCTGGTGAATCAATATCTGACGACGGCGGAACATCCCGAACTCAACGGCTGGATGCCCGAAAAAGGCGGGATTTTTTACTCGGCGGACATGACGTTGTTTTATCAAACCTTTTTCAAAAACCCGAACGGCGACTGGTGTTACATGCTCGGCTTTGAGCCGACGTGGATGCCGAAGGAGGATTTTGAGGTTTATCACAAAGTATTGTGGAATTTCGGCGACGCCAAAGCCTACGAGCCGTGGGTGAAAAAAATGCGGCCGGAAGACCGGCTGATGATCCGCGGCGGACGCGGCGGTCCGCCCAGCATCCCACAGCTCGAATGGAACTACGGTGTCAGCGGCATCTGGGTCGGGCGGCTGCCGCGCACCAACGCCCCTCCGCAAGGAGCGCCACCAACTATTCCGGCGACGGTGCCGCGGGACAGTTCAACCAACTCGTTGAGTTCCCCGAAGTAACAACTCGTCGAATTTTCGCGCGAGCACAAAATCCTTTTTCGTCAATCCGCCCGCGTCATGGGTCGTGAGCGTGAGCGTCACCTTGTTCCAGCGGATGTCAATGTCCGGATGATGCCAGGCCTGTTCGGCGAGTTCGGCGATGGCGTCCACAAATTTTATCGCAGCGGGAAAATCCTTGAATTGAAACGTCCGCGCAATCGCCGCGCCCCGCTTTTCCCAATCCGGCACGCCGGCGAGCGCGGTTCTGATTTGAGCGGCGGGGAATTTTTTCATGGTTAAAACCATTCCTTGCGTCCGTCCACGTAAACCCGCACGAATTCCTCGTCCGGCTTGCACAAATAGATGATGCCTTCGATGAGGCCGATGACGTGCATTACCCCGGCGGCAAAACCACAAGTCAGCACGCCACCGACGATGGTAACGAGCAACATGATCAGGCCGGCGCCGGTGTAGCCCAGAATGAATTTATGGATGCCAAGTGAACCCAGCAGAATCCCCAAAATGCCCGCCGCGATTTTGTGCGAGGCCTGCGAGGCCACGGCGCCGGGCGCTGGGATGATCGGGGGCGGGACGGCATTCAACTCGGCGGTGAATTCAGGGAGGGAACTCAGCGGTTTCCAGTCCAGGGCGCCTTCCGTTTGAACGAGGGTTTGGGCATGAACGCGGTTCTCGGCGAGCCAGCGCCGGATTTGTTCCGCGTTCACCGGCCCGTATTGCCGGCCATCGGTTCCGATGATTTTATACATAACGCGCCTTTCTTGTTTTGGTCGCAGTCACGAAAATTTCACGATGGTTTCGGCGGTTTGCCAGCCAAATCCGCTAATCGCGGCGGAACGGGTTTTTGTCCGGCTTGTTCGTCCGATTTGACCTGACGCAAAAGACTTAGACTTGTGACCAGCGACCACAACCAGCTTGCACCGAAACAGATTAATCCCCACTTCCCCATCCAGCCGGGTCCGTTGGACGAAACCAGCTCGCCCATTTGTTGGAGATAAACGCGGTGGAAAAACTCAAACATCCAGACGACGAGCAGCCCAAAGCCTGCGAGTGCCAGCAGCAACTGCCCGGTTCCGGCCAAATACCGGCGAGCTATCAGCGAGCCCAGCCCGGGAGTGGCAGCTAAATTGATCAAAGCGCAACTCGCAGCCCGGGCGCGGCTTAATGGTCGTGGAGTCCGGGGGGGCATCATTCTTCAACCAAATTGTGACTTTACTTCCGGCTTGTTCAAAATCACCAACGCCCAGATGCCAGCGGGTAGCCCGAAAACACAGCAAGGCGAAATGCAAGGCAACATGGCCACAATGCCAGCGGTGAGCGCAAACTGACGACTCTGCAATTTCTGCATTTTGGATGCACCCATAAGAACGATGACACCCGCGACAGCACTGATAATGTCCTGAACGATCCCCAAGCCGCCGCCCAGCGTGCTGAAAAGTTTCTGAACTTGCGGATCGCTAATTTGCTGCAAACCGGTTTGAAAGCCACTCAACGTCAAAACATTCAACACCAAACCCACCGCAACCAGCATCAGACCAAGAACGGCAGTCACTTTAAGTCCGATGGCTGGACCTTTTACCTGTCGCAAGGCGGCGGCGCGGTTCCCGTCGCCAGCGGGCTGAATGGAGGTTGGGGTTGGGGTTGGTTCCTCGGCCGCGGCCGCAAGCGCGGCCACGAATTCCGGAAATCCTCCGAGCGGACGAAATTCCTCGTCGCCTTCCGCCTTTGCCAATGTCTGCGCATTGAGGCGGCCCTCGGCAATCCATTTGCGCATATCCTCCGCCGAGAGCATGCCGTATTCTTTTTGGTCGCCGCCGATGATTTTATACGTGATTGCCATTTTTGTTCGCCGAGTTGATTGTCCAATTTACGGGTCCCAACGCAGCGTGTTAAGTTGGGATTCCCGCAACTGCTGGACGCTGCCGTCCGCAAAGGCAACCACGAACAGCCGGGCGTGACGCGGTTTGCCAATCATCAGTTCAGGGCCGCCGTTCGCGTTCCAGCCACCTTCCGATTCAAAAATCATCACGGTGTCCGGGGCGATTTTGCTTTCCTCCATGCCGCCCAATTTGGCGTTGAAGGCATAATCGCAGCGGCTGCTGGAATTCGCGGCGACGCATTTGAAAACTTTTTCCGATCCGACATCAACTTTGAGGGCGTCGCACCACGTTGCGGCGAGCGGGAATTGTCCGTTGTGATCGCCGGAATAAATTTTCACGGCCAGCGCGAGTTGTTTTTCGTTGTTAACGCAATTAATGGTCTGGGCTTTTTGTTTTGCCGCCGCCAGTGCCGGCAGCAGCATGGCGGCAAAAATCGGGATCATGAACACAAAGATCGCGGACACGATCACCCCGGCCAACGCAATGCCATTTACTCCCAGCGTGCTCCGGTTCTGTTTCGCCTTTACCAGGGCAATGATTCCCAAAATCAATCCAAACAACGCCGTGATGCCGCAAGTGAACAGGCCGAGAATCCCCAGCACCAGCGAGGTGACCGCCAGGCCGCTGGTTTTTGCCTGAAGGGGCGGCGCGGCGGATGGCAAAGACGGTGGCGTGCCGGATGCGGCGGACTTGGCGGCGAGCGTGGCGGCGAATTCGGGAAACGCCGAGAGCGGACGCCATTCCGCATCGCTCTCCGCCTTTACCTGGGATTGCGGGTTGATCCGGCCATCAAGAATCCATTGGCGCAACTGTTCCTCCGTCACCGGGCCATATTGTTTTTGATCGCCTCCGATGAGTGTATAATTTGCCATAAACGCACTGGATTAAGTTGTTTCTAACCCATTGCGCCCTGCCGTGCAAGCCCGGAAACGTTCAGGTGTTCCGCACAAATAATTTCCCCGGCAGTTGCTTTACCACGCGCTTCATTTCCAAGCCCAGCAACGCCACGCTCACCGCCGAACTCGGCAGGCCGCTGCGCCGAATCACCTCGTCAATGGATGATTCCTCGTTGTTCAACGCGTCATAGACTTTCTGCTCGTTCTCGCCCAGTTCGAGCGCGGGCAGCACGCCGGTTTCGCCCGGCGATGGCGGACGGTTGCTGGCCGGGAACAGATACTCGAATTCGCTCAAAATGTCCTCCGCGCCTTCGCACAACTTCGCGCCTTTTTTGATCAAATCGTGGCAACCCTTGCTGCGGGGCGAATCAATCCGGCACGGCACGGCAAAAACCTGCCGGCCGTATTCCGTCGCAAAATTCGCCGTAATGAGCGCGCCGCTGTGCAGGTCGGCCTCGACCACCACCGCGCCCAGAGTCATGCCGGCAATGATCCGGTTGCGAATGGCAAAGGATTGTTTGTCGCCGTTGCGGTTGAAGGGAAATTGCGTGATGACCGCGCCGGATTCGGCAATGCGCCCGAACAATTCCGCGTTCTCCGGCGGGAACACGAGGTTGATGCCGGTGCCGAGCACGCACACCGTCCGACCTTTCGCCGCCAGCGCGCCCTGATGCGCCGCCGTGTCAATGCCGCGCGCGCCGCCGCTCACGACCGTCACGCCGACGTAGGCCAGTTGATAGGCCAGTTTGCGCGCGGTCTCGATGCCGTAATGCGTCGTCATGCGCGAGCCGACCATCGCCACGGCGCTTTTGTCCCTCGCGGTCAGCGCGCCTTTCACATACAGCACCAGCGGCGGGTCGTAAATTTCGCGCAACATGGC
>JBEKJN010000149.1:0-7016 GCA_050011235.1 Verrucomicrobiota bacterium
TGCCGCGCTCAAGCAGACAGCCTTAAAATAAAGAGATTGCTTTAACAAAAAATCACAAACATGAAAGCGACGATCAAACCACTCACCCAACGCCCGGCGTGGAAGGCCCTCGCCGCCCACCACAAGAAGATTAAGAATCTGCATCTGCGGAAACTGTTCGCCGATGACCCGAAACGCGGCGAGCGTCTGACGGTCGAGGTGGTGGGCCTCTTTCTGGATTATTCCAAGAACCGGATCACCGATCAGACCCTCAAACTGTTACTACAACTGGCCAGGGAATCCGGCTTGCCCGAAAAAATTGAGGCGATGTTCGCCGGTGAAAAAATCAACGTCACGGAAAATCGCGCGGTGCTACACGTCGCGTTGCGCGCGCCGAAAGACGCGAAGATTTTTGTGGATGGCAAAAATGTCGTGCCGGAAGTCCATGCCGTGCTCGACAAGATGACGGAGTTTGTGGAGGGGAATTTGAGGCAATCGCGGCCGATATCAATTCCACAAAGCGAATTAAGATTAAAATGAGGATTAGGATTAAGTAGTCGGCACTGACGGTGTCTTTTGACCAAAGTTCGCATCCCCACACCCTTCCCCAAAACTGGCATGCCATGCAATTGGCAACCGGCCTTTATTCACAAAGGTTTTGTCGTGGTTTCCATTTGCCAGACGGGTGGGCAGAAATTGGCATTTCCGTTCACATCGGCCGTGCAAAAAGTGAGATGCGCCTCCCCATGGCGGCAACCCAATTCGCGTTGACGATTCTGCCAATGGGGTGTTTATTCATGAAGAAGCCAGACGGTCGGCCGGATGTAACCAGATTATTGTCAATGTTCCCGCCTATGCCCGGAGAAAACACGAGTGACATCACCCAGGTGCTGCAAGCCATCAAGCGTGGTGACGGCCAGGCGTCGGAAGAATTACTGCCGCTGGTCTATGGCGAACTGCGCCGGCTCGCCGCGGCCCGCATGGCGCAGGAGGCTCCCGGCCAGACGTTGCAGGCCACTGCCCTGGTGCATGAGGCCTGGCTTCGCATGGTGGATGCCGGCGACCGCACCTGGGAAAACCGAGCCCATTTTTTTGGCGCCGCCGCCGAGGCGATGCGGCGAATTCTGATTGAAAACGCGCGGCGCAAATCCCGGCTGAAACGCGGCGGCGGCCAATTGCGGGTGGACCTTGATGAATTGAACCTTGCCGCCGCAACGCCGGACGACAAAATCCTGTTGATGGACGAGGCGCTGGAGCGGCTGGAAGCCGAAGACCCGGAAAAGGCGCGGATTGTCGTCCTCAAATTTTTTGGCGGTCTGACGAACCAGGATGTGGCCAAAAGCCTGGGGGTCGCCGAACGCACAATCGAACGGCAGTGGGCCTATGCAAAAGCCTGGCTGTTTCAGAACATTCGAGCCCAAGTCTGAAGCCGGCCGGTTCCCGCAGCCAGAAATTTTTACAGCCCGATTGGCGTTTCTCAAAAAACTTTGGCAGAATAAATGACCGCTGCCTTACATCGTATGACGAAAGTGACCCAGCAGGTGGAAGCATTGTTTGATGCAGCACGTCAACTCGCCAGCCCCGCCGCCCGGCGGGCGTTTCTCGATCAGGCGTGCGCCGAGGATGTTCCGCTGCGCGCCCGGGTTGAAGCGTTGCTTTCCGCGCAGGCGGACGCTGAAAAATTCTTCAGTGAAATCGCTCCGCTCGCAACCACCTCCGTGGCTGATTCGGAACGCGCGGCAGCCCGGTCGGGTTCGTTGGGTGCCGACCGGCGTGAAGGGGAGTCTGTTCCGATCGAAGGTCCTGGCAGCCGCATTGACCGTTACAAGCTGCTTCAAAAAATTGGCGAAGGCGGCTGCGGGGTGGTGTATATGGCCGAACAGGACAAGCCGGTCCATCGCCGCGTCGCGCTCAAGATCATCAAGCTCGGCATGGACACCAAAAACGTCATTGCCCGCTTCGAAGCCGAGCGGCAGGCGCTGGCCATGATGGACCATCCGAACATCGCCCGGGTGCTGGACGCGGGCGCGACGGAAACCGGGCGGCCTTACTTCGTCATGGAACTGGTGCGTGGCATCAAAATCACCGACTATTGCGACCAGAACCACCTTGACACTCGCCAGCGGCTGGATTTGTTCGTTCAGGTTTGTCACGCAATCCAACATGCGCATCAAAAAGGAGTCATTCACCGCGACATCAAGCCGTCAAACATTCTGGTCACGCTGCATGACGGCGTGCCGGTACCGAAGGTGATTGATTTCGGCATCGCGAAGGCCATCGAGGGCAAATTGACCGACCAAACCCTCTTCACCGCCTACGAACAGGTCATTGGCACGCCAGCCTACATGAGTCCGGAGCAGGCGGAGATGAGCGGCCTGGACATCGACACGCGCAGTGACATTTACAGCCTGGGCGTGCTGCTGTATGAACTGCTGACCGGGCGCACGCCGTTTGATCCCAAAAAACTGCTTCAATCCGGCCTGGATGAAATGCGCCGCACGCTGCGGGAAAAGGAGCCGCAGCGGCCTTCGATCATGCTCACCACGCTTCAGGGGAAGGAATCGAGGACGATCGCTGAACAGCATCAGGCAGAATTCCCCAAACTGGTCTCGCTCTTGCGCGGCGACCTGGATTGGGTCGTGATGAAGGCGCTGGAGAAAGACCGCCGGCGGCGTTACGAAACGGCCAATGGACTGGCGATGGACATCAATCGCTATCTCAACAACGAGCCAGTCATTGCCCGCCCTCCCCGCCGGCTCTACCGTTTCCAAAAACTAGTTCGCCGGAATAAAATTGTCTTTGCCGCGGGTGCAGCCGTGGCAGCAGCGTTGATTATCGGGTTGGGAACGTCCACCTGGCTCTTTCTGATGGAAAGGGCCGCCCGCCAGCGAGCGGTGGCCGCCGAGCTGCAACAGTCCCGTTTACGCCAGGAAGCGGAACTGGCGCGGGCCAACGAGGCCGCGTTACGCCGGCAAGCCGAGGCGCGGGAAAAGATCATTCTTGCGGCCGTGCGGGTGAGCCAGGAGAATTTCGATGCAGCGGACAATCTGTTAAACAATCTTTCTCCGATCCAACCTTCGCTGGAAGGCGCGGCGGTGTTTCGTTCCGTCGGCGAATGGCACGCTTTGGAGGGGCGCTGGCAGCCGGCGGCCGACCGTTTTGCGGTGCTGTTGCAAATGAACAAGTTCGACGGGTGGGACCAGGCCTCTTTGGATTATCTCCGGCGCGGCCCCGGGTTGGTCGAACTCGGCGATGCGCGCGGCTACGATCATTTCCGTCAGGAAGCGATTGCCCGCTTTGCCGGCACGACAAATCCGGTGGCTGCGGAACGCGCCGTCAAAGTCAGCCTGCTTTTGCCGGCAGACAGGAAAACCATGGATGCCTTGGCGCCACTGACTGAAGTGGCCGCGAAAGCTTTCGCCAGCGTTGCCAACGATAATACGAATGCGGAAACGGTTTTTCAGGCCGCTTGGGGATCCATCTCTGTGGCCCTGATGGAGTACCGTCGAGGCAATTACGCCGGGGCCGGGGAATGGTGCCGCCGGTGTCTGGCTTATCCGGGGGACAATCCACCGCGGGTTGCCACTGCCCGGGTCATTCTTGCCATGTCCTGCCACCAACTTGGCCAGGCCCCGGAGGCTGCTTCGGAACTGGCCCAAGGCCGGGAAAGCATTCAAGACAAGTTCAATGATGGTTTGGACCCGGGCAGCGCCGTGCATGGGTTTTGGTTTGACTGGGTTTTTGCGCGCATCCTTTTGCACGAAGCCGCGGCGCTGATAGAGCCGACACCACCAGCCTTCCAACCCTCCAGCAGAACCACACCGCATGAGCCGCCGGATGGGCTTGTGGCAAAATCCCGGAATTAATCCTGCCGCTTCCGCGGATGACGTTGATTCCATAGGAGTTCAAGAGAAGATCCGTGTGATGGAGCCTTTCCCGCTGCGGAGGAGATTCCCTCCTTTTCGACCGGATGAAATATTCCTTGTCGGGTTTCGATGGCAGATGGCGCATTACATGGTGGCAAGCCAAAAACAAAACCGAGATGGCAGCGGGCTAGAACTCGACGCCGTGTATTTTGTTGTTGTGGCTGAATTACATGTTGCGAGTCCCGAAAGTCATTCTTTTGATTGAATCTTCGCGCGTCTCCGGACGAGCCCTGTTGCGAGGTATAGCTGAATTTTCGCGCCATCACGGCCCTTGGTCATTTTCGTGGGAACCTGCAGGATTGGAGAAGGTTCAGCCCTTGCTCGAAACCGGCGACGCTGATGGCATCATCCTACGCGACGTGGAGGAGGTGGAGGAAATCATGGCTTACGGATTGCCGACGGTGGTGGTGGGGCATTGCAAAACGGAAATCCCCGGCATGGTCAATGTGGTGACGGATTCGGAGGTCATCGGCCGGTTGGGGGCGGAACACCTGCTGGGTTGCGGCTTCAAACACTTTGCCTTCTGCGGCTATGAGAAAACGTCGTTGGAGAACACAACCTGGTCGGAAATTCGAAGGGAATTTTTCTGCCAACGGATCCGGGAGGCGGGTTTTGAGAATCCACCGCATTATACCTTGTCCGCGACCGGCAAGGATTGGTCGAAGGAATGGCGTTCGCTGGCCCACTGGCTGAAGGCGCTGCCCAAGCCGGTGGGCGTGATGGCTTGCAACGACGATTGCGGCCAGCGCGTGATGGAAGTTTGCAAACTGACGGGACTGGCAGTGCCGGACTTGGTGGGCCTCATCGGCGCCGACAACGATGAAGTCGTCTGCGGGCTGACCGATCCGCCGATGTCGAGCATCGCCATCAACTTCGAGCGTGCCGGTTACGAGGCCGCCGCCGCGCTGGACGGGTTGATGCGGGGTGCTCCCGTCGTCCCTGACCGGATTACAGCGGTGGCTTCGCATGTGGCCGCGCGCCGCTCCACGGACTTCATGGCGGCGGAAGAGCAACATTTGACCAAGGCATTGTGCCTCATTCGTGATCGAGCGCGAAGCGGGGTCACGGTGGACGAGGTCGCCAAGTCATCGGGATTATCCCGGCGCACGCTGGAAAAGCGGTTCCGCAAACTGCTGGGGCGCTCGGTTCTGGATGAAATCCGGCGCGTTCGAACCGATCAAATCGCCCAGCTACTGGTGGAAACGGACCTGCCGGTAGCGCAGATTGCTGATCTACTTGGATTTGCCGATACCCAACACATTGCCCGCTACTTCCGGGCCGGCAAACATACCAATACCAGCCCGCTTGCCTACCGCAAAGCTTATGGTCCCGTGGGTCTGGTGGCCTGGGGTTCGCAAAATGGAGATTATTTTCCGCAAAGTGGCGTTGTTCCAGTGTTCCATTAAAGTTAAATTTAACAAATCACATATTAAGAAATGTCTTTTTTACCCAAACAGCGTGCGAAGGCATTCACATTGATTGAACTTCTGGTGGTCATCGCCATCATTGGCATTCTGGCGGCGCTGTTACTGCCCGCGCTGGCGGCCGCCAAGGAGCGGGGCTTGCGCGCGTCTTGCAAGAGTAATTTGCATCAGCAAGGCTTTGCCCTTCAAATCTACACCGGAGATAACGAGAGTCTGCTGCCGGATTTAAGATATCCGCCGTTTACGGCCAATCCGCCTACTGCGGTGGGACTCTGGCCATGGGACATCTCCACTAATCTTACCGACAAAATGATAGATAACGGAGCCAGCCAGAATATATTTTACTGCCCATCCTACGCCGATTTCAACTGCTCCAACACGTGGTATTATTCTCCGCTCTTTCGAATTCTCGGTTATGTGTATTTGCTGCCCGGCGCCGGCATGAACATGGGAGGCAAGCTGGAGCAGCCCTATTGGAAGACAAATGTAATCGGATTGCCGGGACAGCCGCATCCGTCCGATGCCGAAGTGGTGGTGGATGAGGTTTTGCATGACAGTGCGACCACGAGTTTCATTAAAATGTCAGTCGGCGGCCTGGTTGCCCAAGGCATTATCCAACGCACCAGTCATATTGAGGGCAACATGCCAGCAGGAGGCAACGAACTGTTTGAAGACGGCCATGTCGAATGGCGGCCATGGAGGGTGATGTGGAACAATGGTAATCCTCAAAATTACTTTGGCAGCAACCCGGTCTTTATCTATTGACAGCCATTAAACCACAGAACTGATTCACAAAACCAACAAATCAAACCACAACTCTAAACAAGAAAGGTAATGCTTATGAAATTAAAAACAATATGTTATGCAGCCGCTGCTGTTATGGCAGTGGGTTTGGCTTACTGCGCTTCCGCGCAGACTACAAGCTGGCTTGGCACCGACCTTAACGGTCAATGGGCTGACCCGAACAACTGGAGCGCCGGAGTGCCGACCAATACCGCGGGAACGGTCGCGATTATTGATCCCCAAGCCGGCCCGGCCCCAACGATTCCTGCCGGGTATGCTTGTGACATCGGGGGTCTCAGCGATAATATTGCTTCATTCGGGACTATTTACGGGCCGGAGTGGGGACAGACGCTCAACATCCAAGGCGAGTTGGACTATGACTGGATGATGGCGCCGGTGCAGAATTATTGGCCGAATGGACGCACCATGATTAATATAGACGGCGGCATTCTTAAATGTGTCGGCAACTACGGCGCCACCGCTCCGATACCTCCTGGCATTGGGATCGGCTACGCCTGGTGGTGGTTTGAGGACGCACCGTATGTGACAATGAACATGTATGGCAATGCTCAACTCATTGTTCCCAACATCGGTTTAGGCGGCCACTTGAACATCTATGATACTGCGGTTGCGTATGTGGGTCTTGATGTTTTTACGGGCAATCCATTGATGGGCAGCACACCTGGCCTTCAATCGGGCAACCCAGGCCAAGGCGCAGGCGGGATGAGTGTCGTCTTGGGCACGGGCAATCAAGGTACAATTGCAACTTCTGACCTCACAGCTTCCTTGAATCTCGGTGGCGGCTCAATAGTTCTGCCTTTCGCTTACACCAATGAGACCGCCGAGCCGGGAAATACAATATATGACTTGGTTAACAGAGGCGTCATCCGGTTCTATGGCAAAG
>JBEKJN010000150.1:0-6978 GCA_050011235.1 Verrucomicrobiota bacterium
TCCGATTTCCGGAACGTCAATTCCATTCGGAATGATGCAGATCGGATTGCGCAAGCCATAGTCTCGATAACTTTTGGCTTCCGTCTCGCAAAGCGCGTGCAGACAGGCCGCCTGGCGCAGATTTCGATTCTCGAACAGCCAGCCAGCCACGCGTTTTTTCAATGCGGAATTTCGCAGTGCCCAGGCATCCAACATGCCGTGCGCGGATATTACCAGCGGTGCGCCCGCCGCCGCGGCCGCCTTCCGGGCAACCACACCGGGGTACATCCACAATCCGTGATTGTGAACGATGGAGTCCTTTCTGGTGTTCGAAAAAACTTTGCGGCGCAGTTCACGGGAATAGCCAATCGCCCCGTGACTTTTACCTGCCAGAATCGTGGTGCGGCCACCTTGTCCTTCTGTTTCAAGCGGATTGTTGCTTAACCCTGCAACCAGACAATCCACTCCGGTCAAGGTCATCGCATCGCTTAGTGCCCAAATCACCGGCGGAATCCCACCCCCACGGACGGACAACCAGGATGTTGTGTGAATGACTCTCACGCCTCGGTGCGGGACGTTACGTTACCAGACGCTTTACGATCAAGACAGGCGACATAGATTTGATCCTGTCCGAATTTCGAGCAAAACGGATTCGCCGAAAACCATCTCTCCAATCTCAATGAGCGCTCAAACGGCATCCGGGCGGCAATTTTCCCGCCGAGGACGCCCAAGCCGATTACTTTTACAATGTGCAGCCCCGCACTTTTGAGCAGGCGCTTGATCTGGGAATGACGCAAGTAATTGCCCTGGGGCCGCCAGCCTTTTTGCGCTGACCGCATACGATGATAGGGCCAAACCAGAATCTTCAGACTCCACAAATTTCCGTGGTTGTTGAACACCAGCAAGCTTGATTCATCACGCAGCCTGCTTGCCAGCGCCCGCATGGCCGCGACGCGCAAGTCCGGTTCGGCGTTGAGGAAGAATCGGAACGCCGTAATCAGGTCATATTTGTCTTCAACTGCGGCTCCCCCGGCAGTGATATCACGACAAAGAACCTGGGTTGCGCACAATCTCTGGCCAGCTCGCGCCGCCATGGATTGCGAAATCTCAATTGCTGTGGCCTTGTCCACGAGGGTCTCCAAAAACGCTGAAACCCGGCCAGTGCCGGCGGCGAAATCAAGATATGCCAGGCGCAAGTGGGTTTGCCGCATTTCGCGGAGCAGCGAAACAAGCTCCGCTTTCTCCATATCCCACAGCAGACTGGCATATGAATTCGTGGCGTACTCCCCGCAATCGTAATTCTCCGCCTCAATTGTTCCAGCGAAATGCTGTTTGTAGCTGGTTTTCATTCTCCTTCAATCTGAGTGGATGGGCCACGCTTGCATGAGTCTGCCTGCATCACGGATGCCGCACGAGTGCCTGAACCCGACTGCCAGCATGACCGCCAGCCGCTGTTGTTCGGAATTATCCGGCAAGAACCGGTCTTGAAACCTGGCCAGATGCGCCGTCGGGTCGCGCGGGATTCTGCCGACCGTGAAGGACATGAAAAAGCCAACGGCATCCGCCAATGCGGGTGCGGTGGCATGGCTCGACTCCCAGTCGAAGAGCCAGATGGATGATCCGTCGGTGACCATATTTGACAACCCAAGATCTCCATGTACACGACACACTTCTGTTCCCAGCGGCAACAACCGGATCAGTTCCTGGTGAAAGGCTTGATGTTCCGGTTGCAGGGCATTTGTATAACCTGACCACCAGGACTGTTTCATGATTTCTGCGCCGCTGATTCGGCTCCGTGGTCCACAAAACTCCGCGGTCAGTGTTGAGCTGTCCCAGTCTTGTTTCAACAGCAGCGGCCTGGCCTGCGCCGGCAGCGGCTCAATGACCAGATAACTTGCTTCGCCAAAGCGGTCAAAGCTCATCAGCTTGGGCACACGAATCTTTTGGAATGGGAGTTTGCTCATGGCTCGCAATGCCTCCGCCTCCGTCACCAGTTTTGCATGGTCGTCATTCCTCAATGCCAGTTTGACAAAGGCAAACGCATGCAAGTTCGCATCCAGCAGGTGAACGTACAAACGGCGGCGTGCTGGTTCAGAGGGCCACGTGAATATGGCATGTGTTATGGGCCGGCCAAGGCGTCTTTCGAGTTCCGTTTGCCAGCTTTTGAAGTCGAAACCGGAGTCTTTGTCCACCGGGCCGGCACGACTGCTGGAAACCAACCGCGCGCATCCAAATCGAATCGCGCTCGAGAGCAACGTTCGGTAAAGCTGGCGCTTTGGTGTAAATGGCTGATACTTTTTTACGCCCTCCAGCCAAACTGCTTTTGACCTCTGAGGAACGGCCAGCACATCACGCCCGCGATACTGGAAGACAAGGAACTTTGTATCATCGCTTTGAAAATGCCGGGTTTCAGGGTCGGACTTCCTGGCTTCCATGCCATCAACGGGAGAACCACGGAAACCATGAATCAGCGAGGAAATGCAGATATTGTCAACCAGACTGAAATTCGAAACTGGATTCCGCAAAGCCTGGGCCACCGCGCCAGACATTCCTTCTGCAAACGCAGACACGCCCCAGGCTTCCGCAATCTGCTGGCTGGCCGTTCCAAATCCGGAGAGTGGAAAGTCGAAAGCAGAAATCTGCAACATCAATTGCGCGAGGACTTCGATGTTGTATGGATCGAAGCTGAACCCGTTGCGGCCTTCCTGCACCAGATCCATTGCGCAACCGCAGCGATTCGAGACCAATATTGGCAACCCGCTTGCCATTGCTTCGTTCACAACGAGGCCCCATTGCTCGGTCGTGCTGGCGTGGATGAAAACTTTGGCAAGTCCATAGTAAGCTGGCAGCTCGCCGTATTGCTTGAAGCCGGGCAGCAGCACGTGATCGTCCAGGCCAAGCGAAGATCGAAGATCGAAGATGGAAGATCGTAGCGGCCCATCCCCGAGCAGCACCAAATCCCAAATTTCTGATTTCTGATTTCTGATTTCAACATTTTCCCCAACGCTTTCCGATCTCCGATCTCCGATCTCCGATCTCCCGGCGAGAGCCCGGTATCGGGCGAAGGCCTGCAACAGTCGCGAAAGATTCTTTTTCTCAACGAATCGCGCTGACGCGAGAAAGAAATTTTCCGGCAACCCATATTTATTTCTGACCTCTGACCCCTGACCTCTGACTTCGCCAGCCTTCCGGCTGAAATAGTCATTGTCCACGGCGTCATAACCAAAAAAGATTTTGTTTCGCTCAATCCCGAGCTGTTCCAGATAATCCGCGTGCGCGCGCCCGCCGACCAAACCTGCCGCGCACAACTTTATCAGACGCCGTTTCAAAGCCTCTTTCAACCACTTGCGTTCCACGTCCCAAGCCGTGGTTTCAGACATGACCACTGCTGGAACCCCGTGTGAGCCACACCACCGCAGTGCTGCCAGTGAACATCGGTCATACCACCCCGGAATCGCGACCACCTGCGGCCGCAGTTGATCGAGCACCTGACCGACCCGGCTGAAGATGCGGCTTGCCGGCAACTCATTGACCGCCGCTCCTGAAAACAGCGTCATCCGGTTGAAACCGTCTGCTCCTTCCACCAAATCCCACGCATACGTTGTATCCACATTTGAAAATTCGACCCCGGTCACTTGCAGCCGTGCTCCGGCGGCCTTGAGCCGTGCATGGTGATAGGGGCCAAACCTGGAAAAGAGGACGGCCACGTGCGGCCCCGTTCCCGGAGAAGCAGAACTCTCAACTACGGAGAGGTGAGCGTTACGATTAAACTCGGATCTCATTATTCCAATGAGCTTTCAAGATGAGACTAAAAGCCTGTTAATTAAGCAGGAGACGACGTGAGGAGTCTCCAAATAAATCTGTGTTCCGAAGAAATTTGAGCCTCGTTGCCTGGTCTTAATCCCGAACTCCGAAGTGGGGAGCACACCCGCCACGGGTGTTGCTGGACGTGCCTCGCGTCCAGCCTCTTGCGTGTGCGACGGACAAAGAAGTTTTGGAAATTTCGATGCGTCCACCGTTTTCCGCGAGGGCGCGGAAAACAGCACCCGAGGCGAGTGCGCTCCCCATCAACTTCGGAGTTCAGGTTTAACTGAATGGATACAAAGAACGCTCCGGCTACGGCTGGACCACTCGATTCGATACGAATCGGCGACGCCTCGAGCCGGCCCGCACAGCGATTCCACCGGACTTCAAACTGGTTCGGGATTTTTTCGGAGGGACCTGCTGCTTGAGCTGACGATGAGGTCGCGCGTGCTTGCAACGAGGAGGCAACCATCATAGCGTAAGATACTTGGGCGCTTGCCTTTTCGTCACTCGCACAAAGAGAGCATCTAAACCAAGGCGCAAAAGGATGCAGGTCACCAGAGTTACGCCAATGGACCCGAAAAGATTGAACAGGGACGGAACGCCGCAATGGGCCAATAGCCTGGTAATCGCCGGCAACAGGACCGGCGTGTGCCACACGTAGATGCTGCCCGACATCACTCCCATAGAGAGAAGCAACTTCGAGTTGGCCATCTTCGAAATCGCTCGTACCACCCCCACCAGGAGGGGCGGCACCGCCAAGGACACGACGGGCAACCGCGAAAGTACAAGGACGCCCAGCACGACAACAAGTACCGCCGCAATCATCCAAGGCCTGGCAACTGGTTCTTTGAGAAATGGTCCACCAATGACGCCAATCAAGAACGCGGCGAGATACAAGGGCAGCTTGTCGAAAGCCGATCCGTGAGAGACCTCGGGATATCCCCGAACGAGATAAAACGTCAGCACTAGCAGCAGGACCACTACATACCCCGATCTGTGATAACGCTGGGTCAGTTTATCCAACCCACAGACCCCAATCGAAATCACAAACAGATAAGGTAGAAAATAAAGCTGGAAAGCTGGCGAATGAAACAAACCAGTGGCCAGTATTTTAGAATTCATTTCAAAAGCGTTGTTGTGAACCCAGCCCAGAGTTCCCATTCCGGCAACGAACAAATTGTAGAAGGCGTTGTACAATAAAAACGGCACAAGGAGCGACACTGACCGTTTCTTTACAGCCATTGTGAACGGGACGGAATTGTCGTACAGGAAGCCAGAACTGAAAAAAAAGGCCAGCACGGCCCAGTCAAAGAGTCTTGCCATGATAGCTTGAACAGCCAGCGTTTCTTGGGTGAACCGGCCTTCGAAACTGGAATGAAGCACCAAAACCCCGAAAATCGCCACCCCGCGCAAGATATCCAATTCCGCTATTCTTTTACCATGCATTCTTAACAATCAATGACCCAATGACCCCAGTCCGGCAGAGTTCGACACCAGCTACCAGATCAACTCACGGAGTTTGCGGGAAGACCCGTGGCCGGGTTTTCCGCCATTTGGCTGGCGATCGTGCATTCCTCGTCCGGCTGACTCTTCCGCCTGTTCCCATCACCTTCCTGTTCATCCTCCACATTTTGACACTTTTTGTCTTCAGAGCAAACAAGGGCCTCTGCGGTCGCGGTCCGTAGCTTGCCGGATGATGCTGCCGCGCTCTGTAATAATCGAGCCACCAGATAACCATGGCGCCGAAGACAAAGGGATAGAGTGCGATAAAACCAATGTCACGACCCATGTTAAATGTGGCAAACAACCCAATTGCGAAAAGCGGAAGGCGGCCCAATTCTTGGATGTGAAGATCCAGGCGCGCGAGCATCGCCACCCAGAAACTCATCAGCAGCGCGGCAAAGGCCGGTCCCAGGACGCGGCCAAAATTCACGACCCCCTGACCTATCATGCCGGTGGAAATTGTGGCATACACGCCGGCCTCATTTGCTGCTCCTCCGCCCTGGCCACGGGCAATGGCATAGTCAATACCCATTAACGGCTTTCCCGGCCACAATACGCGCGGGATGGGATTCACCAATTCTGCAAAATAACGGCTGCCCCAATTGGGATTGTACGTGCCTTGTTGGATGAAGGTGTTGATCCAGCACAATTCTTCATACATGTTCAAACCTTCGTGGTGGACCTTTTCATCCGGGTCACGGTTGAACCCCTTTTCCTTGAGGGCGTCAACGATGCTCATGGTGGTACGATTGGCGATGACAAATCCCATCCAGGCATTCACCAGCAGGAAACATCCGCCCAGCACCACCAACCTTTTCAGCATTGACCCCCGCAAGCGCAGAAACACCCAGCTTAAAACACCGGGGATTGCGACGGCCAGCATGGTGTTGCGGGTGCGGGAAAAAATAAAATAGGGCCAGGACAGGAGACAACAAATCAACGCCAGCCCGCGAATACGTTTGTTTGTGGAAAGGGCCGCCACGACCCCAAAGATTCCGGCAATCAGCAATTGAAGGTTTACGGCCACGATGGAGAGAAAATCAAAACCCGCACCGATTCGTCCGTGACTCCAGGGGCTTGCATTGTATCCAAGGAACGGGAAGAAAAAATACAGGATCTGGTCCCTGAGCATAAGCGCCGCGACGACGCAGAGGATTGCCCAGATCATGGCGCATCCATAAAACAACCGGGTCAACTGTCTCTGAAAGACCGGCTGGGCCACGCCGTGTTTGAACAATTGCAGCATGCCGCTGCTCCGGCGAAGATGACGCGCATTGATCCATTGGTGCAGCCACGGCGCAGACAACAAAAAGACCATCAGGAACCAGGCCACCTGCCACCACGCGCTCTGTAGCACGTCAGCATCGAAAATCCTGGCGTGGTTGTTGGCATAATCATTGTAAAATGCATCGCCCACGTACCACGCGGCCACCGTGCCCAGCACCGCGAGCATTGGCAGACCGCTGGCGTCATGCAAATGCCGGATGGCCCAGACGGCGCCGCCAATCAGCAACGCGATCACCGCCCAAAAGGCGAGCGGAAGTATGGAAAGCAACTCAAACATTGACTTGAATTATGAGTTTTGGACTGTTTTAACGAACTAGAGTCATGCCACCCGACTAATCATTACATTTCCAAACCAAATCTGAATCAGCACTAAAAGCCCCGCAATTTATCACACAAGGCCCG
>JBEKJN010000151.1:0-6922 GCA_050011235.1 Verrucomicrobiota bacterium
CTCCAGCAACGCGCTGTGAACGCCACTACCACGATGGGTACGACCACCACCACCACCGGAGTGGGCGGCACCGGTTACGGCGGTGGCGGCACCAGCGGACGGCAGTTCTAAAACATGGAAAATTTTTCGATGAAAAGGCAAACTATGAAAACAAATCGTTTCCCAAAATATCTCGGTGGCGCTCTGGTTCTGCTTCTGTGCGCCGCAATGGAAATTCACGCCCAGCAGCGCACTGGCGGCGGCGGTGGCGGCGGGTTCGGCGGGTTCGGCGGGTTCGGCGGCTTTGGCGGCTTCAACAACGCCAACCGCAACAACGCCAGCAGTGCCAGCAGCACCGAATACAACAACAACGGCACGGTCGGCAGTGCGGTCATTTCCGTGGACCCGGTGACGCACAACATCATCGTCATCGCCGACAAGGAGACCAGCGAGCAAATCCGCCAGGTTCTCGCCAGCCTCGACGCGCCCGAACCGCAGGTGCTCATCAAGGTCGTCTTCCTCGAAGTGCAGGACAACACTGCGTCTGACATTGGTGTTCAGGGCACTTACTCCGGCGTCAGCCCGAAATATTCGCAAATCCTCGGCTATGTGACCAATTTCACCGTTCAAAATATCATAAGTGGCATTGGTTCAAATGCTGTTTCGACTCCAACCATTGTCCCCAGCAGCATTACCCCGGTCAACCAGACCTTGAGTGTGAACAACAACTTTGGTTTGCCCCAGTCCCTGGCGGGAGCGGCCGGGAATGGCGGTCTCTATCAATTCATGGGCAGCGATTTCAACGCGACGCTCCAGGCCATCGCCACCGCCGGCAAGGCGCAGGTGCTGTCGCGCCCGTCCATCCTCGCGCGTGACGGCCAGATGGCGGAGATTGTCGTCGGCCAAAGTGTCTATCTGCCCAGCGGCGTCAGCTTCAGCGCGGTCGGCGGCACCGCCAACACCATTCCGACCATCAACGGCTCCTATCAAAACGTCGGCATCCAACTGGACGTCACGCCGTTCATCGGGGCGAACAATCTGGTGCAAATGATTCTCCAGCCGCAAATCACGTCCATTGACACCTCGACGCCCGGCCAGGTGATCGAAGGCGGCAGCATCATTTCGTCCGCCGTGTATGCGCCCAACATCAACAAACGTTCCGCCAACACCGTGGTCGTGACGCCCGACGGGCAACCCGTCGTCATCGGCGGCCTCATTGGCCACGATAAGTCCTCCAGCGAGAGCAAGGTGCCGATCCTCGGCGACATTCCGCTGCTCGGCCAGCTTTTCAAGTTCAGCGCCAAGTCGAACGAGAAGACCGAGCTGCTGATTTTCCTCACGCCGCACATTGTCCAGATGCCGTCGCAGCTCGCCGCGTTGTCCGCGAAGGAAACCGGCCAGTCGCAGCTCATCACCAATTCGATTTCGGAACAGGAACTGGATCGTTTTCTGGAGCGCGTGCCGATGAAGAAAAAATAGCGGGATGAAGTTGAATTTTCCTCCGCCCGGTGTCTAACTGAACACAGATGCAACCTAGACGAAACATCCCTTTGATTTACGGCCTGCTGCTGGGGGTCTGGGTGCTGGTCGTGGTCTGGCAGGTCGAGGAGCACGTCCGGGTCAGAAACGCGGCCCGCGCCGCGCTCGTCAACCGGGCCAAGGACATTTCCACGACGCTCGGCATTGTGCTCCGCTCGCAACGGCGCTTCGGCGGCGTGGTTTCCAAGGAGCGCATGGAAGCCTCGCTGGCGGAACTGGTCAAACAGGAGTCGGTGGAATTAAAGGGCATCGCGCTGTTGAACGCCGCCGGTGAGATGGTGGCTTCCGCCGGAACCGGAACCGATTTCCAAATCAAAGGAACCACGGGCACGACCGAACGCTGGGGCTTGGAGACCGTCACGCTGGTAAATCCGGTGGACTTGGGCACGAACCTCACCTACGACATTGAAGGCACCAACCCGCCGATTATTTTGTCCCGGCAGGATTTTACCAACCGTTTTGCCACCAATCGAATTGGGATGCCCCCTCCGCGACCGCCGCCAGAACCGCCCAATGAACCACCGCCTGAACCCCGGCCGGCCGAGAACCCGACCAATCTCGCCTCCACCAGCGGAGCGATGCCAGCGCCGCCAGAGTTTGGCACCAATCGGGAGCCTCCCCGCGAGGGTGGTTTCCGGCCCCGTTTCGGTCGGCCCCGCTGGATGAGCGAAGAAGAATATCAGTCCCTGCTTCAAAAGCAGGGCGTGCACAGTTTTGTCATCGTCATGTCCACCCAACCCATTTATGTCATTTGCAATCAGGACCTCTGGCTCCGCTCCATCATTGCCGTGCTGGCCACGATTTCGGTCCTCGGGTCAGGGCTGGCCTGGCGCAACCTTTCCAAAACGTCGGACCTGCAAATCCGCCTCGTCCGCGCCAGTGAAATGAATTCGCATCTCCGGGAAATGAACCTCGCCGCCGCCGGCCTCGCGCACGAGACGCGCAATCCGCTCAACATCATTCGCGGCCTCGCGCAAATGATATCCAAGCTAACCGGCACGCCGCCGGAGATTCGCGAAAAATCGCGCGCCATCGTGGACGAAACCGACAAGGTTACCGCGCAGTTGAACGAGTTCATCAATTACTCGCGTCCGCGCGAAGTCCGCCGCTCGAAAATCGCGCTCAACTCCGCTGTGAACGAAGTCGTGCGCACGCTGACCCACGACATCGAGGAAAAGAAACTGCACGTCGCGACCGGCGGCGAACCCGTCGCCATCGAGGCCGACGACCAACTGCTCCGCCAGGTTTTGTTCAACCTTTTGATCAACGCCGTCCAGGCGGTGGGCGTGGGCGGACAGATTCAAATTCTGGCACGGCACGTCAACGCCACCGAGGCGTCGCTCGAAATCCGCGATGACGGCCCCGGCGTGCCGCCCGAGCGCCGCCAGGAAATTTTCAAGCCGTATTTCACTACCAATGAAAAGGGCACCGGCCTGGGCCTGGCCGTCGTCCAGCAAATCGTTCTGGCGCACGGCTGGGAAATCGAATGTCTGGCGAATGAGCCCAAGGGTGCCGTCTTCCGCATCACTCACTTGAAACTCGCCGCCTGACCGGATTTTTTACGCAAAAACGCGAAGACGCGGAGAGGTTGACACGGATTTCACGGATTTCCTTTGCCCGTTGCGGCATAAATCAGAATTCCATGGCATGTGTCGAAGCCCCCCACTTTGAAAATCTCTTTTGGCGGCCGGCGGATTCGGCTAATCTTGCCGGGTGGCTTCCGAAACGCGCAAAAATCACGCTGAAACGCCGCGCCTCCTGATCGTGGACGATGACCCCGGTCAGCGCAGCCTGTTGAATTCGTTTCTCCGCAGCCAGGGCTTTGAGACCGCGCTGGCGGATTCCGGCGAACGCGCCCTGGAAATGCTGCGCTCCGGGAAATTCGCCATGATGATTTCCGACGTGCGGATGCCGGGTCTGAGCGGTCTGGAAACACTGCGGCGCGCGCGCCAGGAGCATGTCACGCTGCCGGTTCTGCTCGTTACCGCCTTCACCGACATCCGTGATGCGGTGGCCGCGATGCGCGACGGAGCGGTTAATTATCTGGCCAAGCCGATTGACCTCGACGAACTGCTTAATTCGGTGCGGCAGGCCATCGGTATTTCAAAGTCCGTTCCGCTGCGATACAACGAAGAAAAGCAGTTGCCGGACTATGTAATTGCCCGCAGCCCGCTCATGCAGGCCGTGTTCCGCGATGCCTCGTTGATTGCGCCGTCTGAAACCCGTGTGTTGATCACCGGCGAAAGCGGGGTTGGAAAAGAAGTGGTGGCGGATGTCATTCATGCCTGGAGTTCGCGCGCGGCGGGACCGTTGATCAAAGTCAATTGCGCCGCCATTCCCGAAACGCTGCTCGAAGCCGAATTGTTCGGGCATGAGAAGGGCGCGTTCACCGGCGCGCACGCCCAGCGCATCGGCCGGTTTGAGGAAGCAAACGACGGCACGATCTTTCTGGACGAGGTGGCCGAGATGTCGCCGGCGCTTCAGGCCAAGCTGTTGCGCGTGACGCAGGACGGGCGATTTCAACGCGTCGGCTCGAACCGTGAAATCCACACCAACACGCGCATCCTCGCCGCGAGCAACCGCAATCTGGAGGATGAAGTCAAAACCGGCCGTTTTCGCGAGGACTTGTTTTACCGTTTGAACGTGGTGGAATTGAACATCCCGCCGTTGCGCGAGCGGCGGGAGGACATTTTGCCGCTGGCCAGCCGGTTCATTGAAAAATTGACCAAAGGCCGCGCGCGATTTTCAGAGACGGTTTCCGCCTGCCTGGAGCGTTACCCGTGGCCGGGCAACGTGCGCGAGTTGCGCAACGCAATGGAGCGGGCGGTGCTGCTTTCCCGCAGCGAATTGATTCTGCCGGAACATCTGCCCACACGCGTCCGTGCCGCCGGGGATAAACCTTCGCCGCCTGAAACCGCCGACCTGGAGCGGCTCACGGAAATCGAACGTCAGGCCATTTTACAGGCGTTGCGGCAGCACGATTTCAATCGCACCGAAACGGCCAAGGCGCTGGGCATCAGCCGCCGCGCGCTGCTCTACAAACTGCAACGGTTCCGCGAACTGGGATACAAGGTGGAATGAGCGCCAAGGGTGTGTTGCCAAATAGTTTGGGAACAATAGCGGGGACTATGGGTTGGTAGGGACGACCTGCTGGTCGTCCGGGACCGCGCGGCAGCGCGGCCCTACCATTCACATTTTGAGTCAGAAATTCAATTCAGGCCGCCGTTTCCATCATCATTGAGTAGCCAAAGCGGCCAAATCTTCCTATTTTTTCCGTATGAACCACTCATTCATGCCAATCATCGCAATCGTTTCCTTGTTGGCCATCCTCGCATGGCCGGCGGGAACGGAAATCGTCCGTGCCAGTGAAGATGCGCCGCCACCTGTCCGGGTCATCGCGGCGGACTGGCAAAACGTGAAGGGGCCGCATTCGGAGATGTTTCACGAGTGCATTGGGGCGGGCCGCGCGGCGGAGGGTTTGCGCGCCGAATGGCAGCGCCAGTTGAAAATGTGCCAGGATGAGATTGGTTTCAAATACATCCGCTATCACGGTCTTTTGTCCGACGACATGGGTGTCTATGGCGAAACCAAGGACGGCCAGCCGCGCCACAACTGGCAATACGTTGACCAGCTCTACGATGCGCTGCTGGCGATGAACATCCGGCCGTTCGTTGAAATCAGCTTCATGCCTTCCGCGCTCGCCAGTGGAAACAAGACCATTTTCTGGTGGCGCGCGAACGTGACACCGCCCAAAGCTTATGACCGCTGGGACGACCTGATTAAAGACCTGGTCCAACATTGGACGGAACGCTACGGGGCAGACGAGGTGAAGCAATGGTATTTCGAAGTCTGGAACGAGGCGGATTATCCCGCCTTCTTCGAGCCACGTGATCCGAATCGCCGGCGGGAAGAGTATTTCGAGCTCTATGCGCATACCGCCGACGACGTTAAAAGCGTGAACCCGGCGTATCGCGTCGGCGGTCCGGCGGGTTCGACCACGGGTTGGGTACGGCCGCTCATTGAATTCAGCCTGTCGAACAGCGTGCCGGTGGATTTCATCAGTTTTCATTCCTACGGATTAGGCGGTGGCCCCAGCGGATTGGACGAATACGGAGAGCAATTGCATTATCTCAGTTCAAACCTGGACGCGCCCGCCGACACCGCGTCAAAACAACGCCCGGTGATTGACGCCACCGCGCGGGCCGGCCTGCCGATTCATATCACCGAATGGAGCACGTCGTACTCGCCACGCGACCCGGTACACGACGCTTATTTTTCCGCGCCGTATATTCTGGAGCAATTCAAGCACAGCGAACGCGACATCGCCTCGATGTCGTACTGGGTGTTCACGGATATTTTCGAGGAAGCCGGTCCCCCGATGACGCCGTTCCATGGCGGTTTTGGCCTGGTCACGGTGCAGGGCATCAAGAAACCGGCTTACTTCGCCTATCAGTTTATGAACCAGCTCGGCCCGACGGAACTGAAGAACGACGATGCGGCTTCCTGGGTTTGCCGCGATGACAAGGGTGGCGCGCAAATTTTGTTGTGGGACCTCACGCGCCCGGCCGACAAAACGGTTCCGAACCAGGCCATTTTCCGCAAATTGAACCCCGCCCAATCCAAAGGCAGCGTCCGCGCAAGTTTGACCAACGTGCCGCCCGGAAATTACCGGCTGGCGCTGCGGCAGGTGGGTTTCGAGAAAAACGACGCCTACTCGGCTTATCTGAAAATGGGCGCCCCGGCCCAATTGACCCGCGCACAGGAACAACAATTGCGTGATGCGGCCTCAGGCAAGCCGGAATTTGAGCGCGACTTAAAAATCGGCACGGACGGACGCTTTGACGAGACATTGCCGCTGCGCGAAAACGACGTCCTGTTGCTCACGCTGGCACCGCAATGATTTTACGGTTAAACCGGACTCCGGCGTTATTGGCATCAACTCAACTTACGGCCAGGTAACTCGATAAAATGCTACACTGTCGGTGGCGGAATTGTCAACGTTGGTGGTGGTGTATGCCTTGGACGTTGCCGGTATCCCGGTCGCCACCGTGGTCCACGATATGGGAGGATTCAAAGAAGTGGTCTTCTGCAACGTGTAAGTCGGTGTCGTCAGCGACATTTCTGGTGGAGGCGAATTCCATACGAGCGTAATGGCAGACGGCCCGCTGGGGTAAACTTTCTGGATTTGGAATGGATTCACCGTGGCGTAGCTGATGCCGTCATACCATGTGCGGTTGGTGTTGCCGGCAAGAGTGCTCGTGCCCGTTTGGTATGGCCAGTCGCCCACAAGCACGTTGATGGTGTAATTATTCGTAACCGCGACCCGGCCAACATAAGCCTGATAGAGATAATTGGTGGGTGTGCTGTTGTTGGTCAGCACGAGCGCGGTGTCCTGGGTCCAAGG